>JALEPA010000238.1 GCA_022766515.1 Lachnospiraceae bacterium
CTTTGCCATGTTCTACCTCATTTCCTAAAAAACAAAAAAGAGGTCCGTCAACAAGCGAACATAATCATGTCCTATACGCAGAACATGCGTAAATTCGCCTGTTGCCGAACCCCTTTGTTCAACAACTTGAATATATTATAAAGTTTTTCTCAATAAAATGCAATAATATTTTGTAAATACATCGTTTTTCTTTCGAAAATAAATCATTTTGTCATTTCGCTTTATTATATTATGTATTCAAGTAAAATGTCCCCTGTTTTTTCTTCCCGAATTTTATTTTCAAAAGTATGTTTTGCGCAATATATTGTACCGATTGTGATCAATATACTGCACAGCCTGTCCCACAGGCAGCCATACACTATCTGTATGCCACCTAATGGACGCCTTCTACAAAGCGCACCAGTAAAAGTTCCACTCCGATCTGATCTCCCAAGCGGCCACGCTTAAACAAATATTCCGTCTCGACACACTGCTCCAGCATCTCCTGCAACTGCTCTTTGCTGAAATGTTTGCTCTGCGCCTGATAGCGACCAACGGAAAATGGGGGAATCCCCACCTTCTTGGCAATCTCATTTCTCGCTGCTCCCTGTCCGAGTGCCTTGATCTGCAGTAATACATTAAAATGTCTGGAAAGCAGATATAAGATCGCCATCGGACTTTCCTGAAGTTCCAACAGATCACGATACAGCTTCATCGTCACCTTTTTGTTGCCGGATGCAACGGCATCCATCATCTGAAAGATCTGCCCGTTGACCTGTACACAGGCGATCGCATCCACATCCTCCTTCGTGATCTCTGTCCGGTCACCACTGTACGCGATCAGCTTATCGATCTCATTTTTGACATGAAGCATATGATTGTCGATCAGCGACAAAAAATATTCTGCCGTACTCTCTCTCATCTGCTTATGCTCCTGCTGCAATAGTCCGGTGATCCAGAGCTTCATCTCATGATCCGTCATCGGTTTCATCTCGACCGCATGACCCGTTTTCGTCACATATTTATACAGACTGTTTCTCTTGTCGATTTCTTTCTCTACAAATAAAATGATCGTCGTCTCCGGCATATTGGGTAAATAATCCGCCAGATCATTTGCACTCTTAAATAAACCACTGTCTTCCAAGATCAACAAACGATAATCGCTAAAAAAAGGAAGTGTCTCTGCCAGATCCCTGACCTGTACCAGATCGATGTCTTTTCCCTCAAAGACCGTGCAGTTCATATCATCTCCGCCATCCATCACACTGTCTTTCAGACTGTCACGATACAAACGCTTGAGATAGTCTTCCTCACCATAAAACAGATAGAGGTTGCTAAACTGCCGGTTTTTGATATCCGAGCGTAATTTCTGCATGTCTCTCTCCTTCATCCCTCTTTCTTCCCTCGGGCGTGGAACATCCCATTAATGATAGGTACGATATAAACCTGCCAGCTTGCCCAATATCTCGACCTGATTCACGATGATCGGATCCATTGTATCATTCTCCGGCTGTAAACGATAATGTCCGTCTTCTTTATAATAGGTCTTGATCGTTGCAGAATCTTCCACCAAGGCAACGACAATATCACCATTGTTCGCTGTATTTTGCTTCTTCACCAAGATCTTGTCCCCATCAAAAATGCCCGCATTGATCATGCTCTCTCCGCGAACCTTTAACATAAAGGATTCCCCGGATGGAACATCTTCCGGCAAAAGAGGAAAATATCCCTCAATGTTCTGCTCTGCAAAGATTGGCTCTCCGGCAGCGATCTCTCCGATCATCGGGACATTGACGATCTCTCTCTGTGCCAGGTTAAATTCATCATCAATGATCTCGATCGCTCTAGGCTTCGTAGGGTCACGACGAATATAACCATTCTTCTCCAAAGTTTCCAAATGGGAATGTACGGAAGAAGTGGACTTCAGATTCACCGCCTCGCAGATCTCGCGCACTACAGGCGGATAGCCTCTCTTCAAAATTTCTGATTTAATATATTCTAAAATTTCCTGCTGTTTCGCAGATATTTTACCTGTTGCCATATGTATCCTCCATTCGCTATGTACCAATACTTACTAGGTACTAGGATAGCACATATGATACATCATGTCAAACAAATGTTCGGTTTTTATCTACGGTAATGACAAGTCTTCACAAAGTGCCGCCACCACCACAAAACGGCCGTTTTTCGCATGGTAGGCACAAGTTGATAATGTGATACACCGGGTTCCATACGGTAATTCTTCCACTGCCTGCTCATCTTTCGCCCGAATTCCCTGCACAAATGCCGTCCACTGTTCTTTGGTCAGTTTCCCGCTATATTGATAGTAATGAAATTTTTCCGTTTTGTTCACCGTCGTGGCAAATGCCGCAACCACCCGGTAGCTCCTTTGCCCTTGTAAAGTCGTCAGATAGATCATGCGATGTTTTTTCCGATAGGACGAAGACCGGTAACGGACCAGATCGGCAAACATCGTCCCATTACGCATATGATGCCCATAAATGACCAGATTATTGCCATCCGGCGAACTTGCTTTAGACAAGAAAGGCACTCCACTCGCGGAATATCTTTTATCAAAAGAACGATGCAGATAATACTGCTCCTCATCCGGTGTATACATGACAGGATAATCGACCGCTGTTCCCGGGATCTTAAGCCATGCAAACAGATCATGGTTTTGTTCATACAAAGAAAGCAGCCCCTTTGGTTGCTGCTTTCTCGTCTGTTTCTTCTTTATTTCTTTGGTAGTTTCCTTCGTAGACTGCGGTAATATCACAACATCCTGCCTGACGGTTTCCCGCAGCTTTTCAAAGGCTGTATTTTCTCTTTGCTGCTCTACCTTGATCCCGATC
>JALEPA010000246.1 GCA_022766515.1 Lachnospiraceae bacterium
ACGATGAGACATTATCCTTCTATCAGCAGGGTGATTTCATTGAGTTCTGTGCAGGACCACACTTGATGAGCACAAAGCAGATCAAGGCATTTAAGCTTACTTCTTCTTCCGGAGCTTATTGGAGAGGCGATGAGAAGAACAAGATGCTGACTCGTATTTATGGTACAGCATACAATAAGAAAGCAGATCTGGAAGAATACTTAGAGTATCTTGCAGATATTAAGAACCGCGACCACAACAAACTTGGTCGTGAGATGGATCTGTTTACAACGGTTGATGTAATCGGACAGGGTCTTCCTTTGTTCATGCCAAAGGGAACGAAAATGATCCAGAAATTGCAGCGTTGGATCGAGGATCTGGAGGATAACGAGTGGGGCTATGTTCGTACTCGTACACCACTGATGGCGAAGTCTGATCTGTACAAGATTTCCGATCACTGGGGACATTACAAAGAGGGTATGTTTATTCTCGGTGAGGATGATGAAGATGAGGAAGGCAACAGCGTTTCCGGTAATGACATCTTTGCACTTCGTCCAATGACTTGCCCATTCCAGTATTATGTATACAAAGCTCGTCAGAAATCTTACCGTGATCTGCCATACCGCATGGGTGAGACATCTACCTTGTTCCGTAATGAGGACTCCGGAGAGATGCATGGATTGACGCGTGTTCGCCAGTTTACGATCTCCGAGGGACATTTGGTATGTATGCCGGAGCAGATCGCAGAAGAGTTTAAGAATTGCGTAAAGCTTGCAAAATATTGTTTGGAGACACTTGGCTTAGAAGAAGATGTTACTTATCGTATGTCTAAGTGGGATCCGGAAAATCCTGATAAATATCTTGGTGACGCAGCAGAGTGGGACCGTGTTGAGGGCGCAATGCGTGAGATCTTGGATGACATTGGTCTGGAATATACGGAGGAAGCCGGAGAAGCTGCTTTCTATGGACCAAAACTTGATATTCAGGCAAAGAATGTATACGGCAAAGAAGATACGATGATCACGATCCAGCTTGATATGTTCTTGGCTGAGCGTTTTGATATGTATTATATCGATCAGAACGGTGACAAGAAACGCCCATATATCATTCATAGAACTTCCCTTGGATGTTACGAGCGTACGCTGGCATGGCTGATCGAGAAATATGCGGGCAAGTTCCCAACATGGCTTTGCCCGGAGCAGGTTCGTGTACTTCCAATTTCTGAGAAATACGCAGATTATGCAGAAAAAGTATTGGCAGAACTGAAGAAAAACGGTATTGATGCAACGGTAGATAATCGTTCTGAGAAGATCGGTTACAAGATCCGTGAGGCAAGACTGGATAAACTTCCTTATATGCTTGTTGTCGGTGCGAAAGAAGAGGAAGAAAACAAAGTTTCCGTTCGTAGCCGCTTTGCAGGCGATGAGGGTGTGAAAGATTTGTCACAGTTTATAGATGATATCTGCAAGGAGATCCGCACGAAAGAGATCCGTAAGGAAGAGCCTCAGGAGCAGGAGAACAAATAATGATTCATAACGAAGAATCCGGTGGAGTGTATTACTCCTCCGGAGAATTTGCACGGATGGCACAGATTACTGTGCGTACGGTGCGCTATTATGATAAACAAAATATTTTAAAACCGTCCCTTGTCACACAGACAGGGGCGCGTTTTTATACGGAAGAAGATTTTGCCAGACTGCAGCAGATCATGCTGCTGAAATATCTTGGATTTTCCTTGGACGATATTCGCGAATTGACAGTAGATGACAGCGATTATTCGTATTTGGAACATTCGCTTGAACAGCAGCAAAATCTGGTGCGTGATCGGATCGAACAGTTGCAGCTTGTAGAACAGGCGATTGGTGAGACGGTGACGGAGATCAGACAGCAAAAAAATGTAGACTGGAATCGTATGCGGGAGTTGATCCATTTGACAGGTATGGAAAATAGTCTCAAGGCGCAATACCGCAATTCAACGAATATATCTGCAAGAATCCGTTTGCATCGTTTGTTTTCCACCAATAAGCAAGGGTGGTTTCCTTGGATCTATGAGCAGTGCCGGATTGCAGACGGCATGAAGATCTTGGAACTGGGCTGCGGAAACGGCAGACTTTGGCTGGAAAATAAAAATCATCTGCCGGTGAATTGTAAGATTGTTTTGTCTGATATTTCGGATGGTATGATCCGAGATATTCGTCGAGAGCAGGACTTGCAGGACGATCGTTTTTCGTTTGCTGCCTTTGATTGTCATACGATTCCGTATGAGGAGGAGTCGTTTGATCTTGTCATTGCTAATCATGTCCTTTTTTATTGCAAGGATGTAAATCGAGTTTGCAGCGAGGTCAAGCGTGTACTCAAACCGGGCGGTACCTTTATTTGTGGGACATACGGTGCAGCTCATATGCAAGAGGTCAGCCATCTGGTTACAGAATTTGATGATCGGATCGCCTTGTCGGGGGAAAATCTGTATGACCGTTTCGGCAAAGAAAATGGTGCTGCATTATTAGCACCATATTTTTCAGATGTGGCATGGCGTGCGTATAAAGATGCGCTGGAGGTGACACAGGCAGAGCCGTTGATTGAATATGTATTATCCTGCCATGGCAACCAAAATCAATATATTTTGGAAAAATACAATAAATTCCGTAAATTTGTGGAGGAACAGGTAGAAAAAGGTTTTACGATCACAAAAGATGCGGGGATTTTTGTAGGAAAAAGGATACACTAAGTTAAGCATCATTACCTACAGGGGACCAAGAAAATTGGCAAAAATAGCTAAAAAGAGAAGAGGTAAATTGTGCATTATTTATAAAAAATTAAAAAACACTTGAAGGTGACGCTGCGTCACCTTTTATTATTGAATGGAAAATTGATCGGAAAATGCATAGAAAGGAAGGAATACGCTATGAAGGGAATTATTCTTGCCGGTGGTTCCGGTACAAGATTGTATCCACTGACAAAAGTGACCAGTAAACAGCTCTTGCCGGTGTATGATAAACCAATGATCTACTATCCATTGTCAGTGTTGATGGATGCCAAGATCAAAGATATTTTGATCATTTCCACACCAGAAGACACACCTCGTTTTGAGGCATTGCTTGGAGATGGACACCAGTTTGGCGTACATTTAACATATGCCGTACAGGAGAGTCCGGATGGACTGGCTCAGGCATTTATTATCGGAGAAGAGTTTATCGGCAACGATTGTGTAGCGATGGTGCTTGGTGATAATATTTTTGCCGGACATGGTTTTAAGAAGAGACTGCATGCGGCAGTAAAAAATGCTGAACAAGGAAAAGAAGCAACCGTCTTCGGATATTATGTAGACGACCCTGAGCGCTTTGGTATTGTGGAATTTGATGCGGAGGGCAAGGTTGTGTCGATTGAGGAAAAGCCGGAGCAACCAAAGAGCAACTATTGCGTTACGGGTCTTTATTTTTATCCGAATGATGTCGTGGAGTTTGCTAAGGAATTGACGCCATCTGCGAGAAATGAGCTGGAGATCACTGATCTGAATCGGATTTTCCTGGAACAGGGAAGACTGAATGTAGAGCTTTTGGGACAGGGATTTACCTGGCTTGATACCGGTACGCACGAAAGTTTGGTAGATGCTACCAATTTCGTGAAGACGATCGAGGACCATCAGCATCGCAAAATTGCCTGTTTGGAGGAGATCGCTTATCGAAATGGCTGGATCACCAGGGAAGATGTATTAGAAGTATATGAAGAAGTAAAGAAAAACCAATATGGAAAATATTTAATGGATGTGTTGGAGGGCAAATATTATGAGTAAGACCATTATCGTAACAGGTGGTGCCGGTTTTATTGGCAGTAATTTTATATTTTATATGCTGAAAAAGCACCCGGACGACAGGATCGTATGCTTGGACTGCCTGACATATGCAGGGAATTTGTCGACTTTGGAGCCGGTTATGAATGAGCCGAATTTTCGTTTTGTGAAAGAAAGCATTACAGATCGCGAAGCGGTTTATCGTTTGTTTGAGGAAGAAAAACCGGACATTGTTGTGAATTTTGCAGCAGAAAGTCATGTTGACCGTTCTATTGAAGACCCGGAAGTATTCCTTCGCACGAATATTCTTGGAACGGCAGTGCTGATGGATGCTTGTCGTAAATATGGGATAGAGCGTTATCATCAGGTGTCCACAGATGAAGTGTACGGCGATCTGCCATTGGACCGTCCGGATCTGTTTTTTACTGAGGAGACACCGATCCATACATCCAGTCCGTATTCTTCCAGCAAGGCATCTGCAGATCTGCTTGTGTTAGCTTATCATCGGACCTATGGGCTTCCGGTCAGCATCAGCCGATGCTCAAACAACTATGGACCTTATCATTTCCCGGAGAAATTGATCCCGCTTATGATCGCCAATGCGTTAAATGATAAGCCGCTTCCTGTCTATGGAAAGGGAGAGAATGTCAGAGACTGGCTGTATGTGGAGGATCACTGCAAGGCGATCGATCTGATCATACGAAAGGGAAGAGTAGGTGAAGTCTATAATGTAGGTGGTCATAATGAGATGGCAAATATTGATATTGTCAAAATGATCTGTAAGGCACTTGGTAAGCCGGAGAGCCTGATCACTTATGTGGCGGACCGCAAAGGACATGATATGCGTTATGCGATCGATCCGACTAAGATCCATGAGGAACTGGGATGGCTGCCGGAGACAAAATTTGCGGATGGCATCCGGAAAACGATCCAGTGGTATTTGGATCATAAAGAATGGTGGGAGACGATCATTTCCGGAGAGTATCAGAATTATTATGAGAAAATGTACGGCAATCGCTAGTGGAAAGCTGACAGTAAAAGGGGTGAAATGATGAAAATATTAGTGACGGGTGTTGGCGGACAGCTGGGACATGATGTGATGAATGAGCTGGCAAAGCGCGGTGTGGAAGGGATCGGTACCGATCTTGCACCGAGTTATTCCGGTATTCAGGATGGAACGGCAGTGAACGAAATGCCGTACCGGGCGATGGATATTACGAATGAGTCACAGGTGCAGTCAGTATTTGAGGAAATTCGTCCGGATGGCGTGATCCATTGTGCTGCCTGGACTGCGGTTGACGATGCGGAAGATGAGGATAAGCAGGAACTTGTGTGGAACATCAATGCACAGGGAACGAAGCTGATCGCTGAATGCTGCAAACAATATGATAGTAAGATGTTGTATCTGTCTACGGATTATGTGTTTGATGGAACGGGAGAAACCCCTTGGGATCCGGACTGTCAGGAGTATGATCCCCTGAATGTATATGGCAAGAGTAAGCTTGCCGGAGAACAGGCGGTTGCACAGATACTGGACAAATATTTCATTGTTCGTATCGCCTGGGTATTTGGTGTCAATGGCGGCAATTTTATTAAGACAATGCTTCGCGTTGGGGAGAATCATGACACCTTGACCGTTGTGGACGACCAGATCGGAACACCAACTTATACTTTTGATCTGGCACGGCTGCTTGTAGACATGATCGATTCCGAGAAGTATGGCTATTATCATGCGACCAATGAAGGCGGTTATATCAGTTGGTATGATTTTGCGGTGGAAATTTTTCGACAGGCAGCTGCCAGAGGAAAAAGCTGTTATTCGCCGGAGCAGTT
Source organism: Lachnospiraceae bacterium (assembly GCA_022766515.1). Taxonomy (GTDB): domain Bacteria; phylum Bacillota; class Clostridia; order Lachnospirales; family Lachnospiraceae; genus Butyribacter. The sequence continues at coordinate 5,603 of JALEPA010000246.1, forward strand.
GACAGTGAATCCGGTCACGACAGAGCAGTATGGTGTTTCCAAGGCAAAACGTCCGTTTAATTCGCGATTGGAAAAGGGCAAATTACAGCAAAACGGATTTACACCTTTACCCGATTGGAAAGATGCACTCAGCCGTTATCTGGACTGCTTATGGAATTAAAAATGTGAATGAGATAACTCAAATTTCCGTGTGAAGTTTGAGTTATTACTTTTTTGTGACAATTAAAGACAAGGGAGGTATTTGCGTTGACAGCGTACAGATAAATGGTCTATCCTTTGGGACAGGGGGGTAAGAAATGATGAATGTACGAATGAAGAGTCTATCCAAAAACAGCAGGCAATCAGGGTTTGAATTGCTGCGAATATTGATGATGCTGCAGGTCGTTTTCCTGCATGTCTGTAGTAAAGAAATGGGAGCGTTTACGCAGATCGCTGAGAAGATGGGGGGAAGTGTGCAGACTGCGTGGAGTCTGTCTTTCTTTATGTCACGATGCCCGGTGCTCGTTTTTGTTATGATCACCGGATATTTTTCTGTACAAAAATATCACAGCTGGAAGGATATTTTTCCAAAATTAAAACACACTTACGGGACGATGTATTTTTATAGTGTTATGACGGGCCTGGTGCTGTTGTTCACAGGATGTGTGGCAATGACCAAAGGAGAGATCATCTCCTTGTTTTTGCCGATGTTAAGTGATAAATGGTATTTTATGACTCTGTATGTTTTGCTGTTGCTTTTTATACCGATCATGAACCGATGTCTGGCAACGCTGTCCCAAAAAGAATATACCGGTATTTTGCTATTACTGTTTTTCTTGTTTTCTATTATGCCTGTTTTGACGACCATTGAGCCGTTCGATGAATTTATATCGCTGTATCGGATCTATAAACCAAATGGGGGAAAAGGAATCTATAGTTTTTTGTTTGCTTATATGATCGGAGGTTATCTGCGCTTGTATGTACAGCCAAAGAAGCTGCAGAAAGGATGGTATCTGGTCGTTTTTGTACTTGCAGGATTGGTAAATGCGTATTTGGCACTTCATTGTGAAGAGTATTATCAGGTTGCACCTTATAATACGAATCCCTTTGTGTTGCTGCAAAGTGTGTGCCTTATGTTATTTTTCTCCAACTGCCATTTTCAGAGCAGATTGGTCAACAGCGTGGCTTCTTCCTGCATGGCAGTATACATGATCCATATGCATCCACAGATGATCCAAGTGCTGTGGAGCAAGATTTTTCCTATGGTGAGAGAATACTCTTTTTACCAAGACGGATGGTATCTGCTTCGGATCGCAGGCGTCATTCTGGCAATCTTTTCGGTGTGTATCCTTATTGATAAAATTCGACTTTTTGTTTGTGAGTTATTGATAAAAAACCACCATTATCATTGACATTTTCTGTATGAATGCTACAATAAAGTTTAGGTTTTTGAATGTAGCCGAGCGTATTTTTCTTTGCTTTATTAAGGGACTTTTCGTTTCTGATAAGGTATGTGCGCATTGGTGAAAGAAACGAGAGAAAGGAGAACCGAAATGAGTGAAGCAACATTTCGTGGGGGTGTGCATCCTTACGAGGGCAAGGAATTGTCTATGAACCTTCCGATCAAGGCAGTGGAACCAAAAGGAGATATGGTATTTCCTATGGGACAGCATATCGGAGCACCGGCGACTCCAATTGTAGCAAAGGGAGACCGTGTGTTGGTGGGACAAAAAATTGGCGAAGCAAGCGGTTTCATTTCTGCAAATATTTGCAGCTCCGTATCAGGAACTGTTAAGGCAGTGGAGCCTCGTATGCTTTTGAATGGATCTCAGGCGACTTGTGTTGTCATTGAGAACGATGGAGAATATGAGGGAATCCCGGGTCTGGGAGAGGACAGAGATTATACGACACTGTCCGCAGAGGAGATCAGGGAGATTGTGAAGGAGGCAGGAGTCGTTGGTATGGGCGGTGCCGGTTTCCCAACAAATGTAAAATTATCTCCAAAGGAGCCTGATGAGATTGATTATGTACTGGTAAATGGCGCAGAGTGTGAGCCATATCTGACATCCGATTATCGTCAGATGTTAGAAAGACCGGAAGAGATCGTAGGTGGCTTGAAAGTCATCCTGCAGTTGTTTGCAAAGGCAAAAGGCTTGATCTGCATCGAGGATAATAAGCCGGAGGCGATCCGTGTGATGCAGGAGGCAGTGCAGGGAGAGAGCCGTATAGAAGTGAAAGTATTGAAGACAAAATATCCACAGGGTGGTGAGAGAACATTGATCTCTGCAGCAACCGGTCGCAAGATCTATTCTGCAAAGCTGCCTTCTGATGCCGGATGTATTGTGGACAATATTTCTACGGTCATCGCTGTATATCGTGCGGTATGCAAGCAGACACCTTTGATCACCAGAGTAGTGACATTGACGGGTGATGCCTTTAATACACCAATTAATGTAGAAGTTCGCATTGGATGCAATCACGCAGACCTTGTGGAAGAGGCGGATGGATTTAAGGTAGAGCCTAAGAAGATCATTTCCGGTGGTCCTATGATGGGATTTGCGATGTTTGATCTGAATGTGCCGGTTACGAAGACATCCTCTTCTCTGTTAGCAATGACAGAGGATGAAGTGGCAGAAAATGAGCCGACTCCATGTATCCGTTGCGGTCGTTGTGTTGCGGCATGTCCGGGTAACCTGGTGCCTCAGAAGATGGCGCAGGCGGCAATGCATAATGACTATGATACTTTTGTAAAATTGAACGGTATGGAATGTTATGAATGTGGAAGCTGTACCTATGTATGTCCGGCTAAGCGTCCATTGACTCAGACATTCAAACAGGCGAGACAGTATGTTGCAGCCCAGAGAAGAAAGAAATGAGGTGTTGTCAGGTGAATAATTTATTAAATGTATCATCATCACCACATGTGAGGGACAAATCCTCGACAAAGAGTATTATGTGGGATGTGATTATCGCACTGATTCCAACATCCGTGTTTGGAATTTACAATTTTGGATTAAACGCAGCGATCCTGATCGCTGTATGTATCGCTACATGTATTCTTTCTGAATACATTTGGCAGAAATGTATGAAACTTCCGCTGACAGTCAATGATGGCAGTGCTGTATTGACAGGTCTTTTACTGGCACTGAACTTATCTCCATCTTTTCCAATCTGGATGGCGATCTTAGGTAGTGTATTTGCTATCATCATCGTGAAGCAGTTGTTTGGTGGATTGGGACAGAACTTTATGAACCCGGCTTTGGGTGCAAGATGCTTTTTGATGATCTCTTTCGCAGGAAAGATGACAAGCTTTGTACATGATGGTATTACCGGACCAACACCGCTTGCTATCATTAAAGCAGGAAGCAAATCTGATTCTATCCAGACGATCTTAGCTGCCGGAGATGGCAAACAGCAGGAAGCAACTTCTGTATTGAAGATGTTTTTGGGTAGTACAGGTGGTACGATCGGTGAGACTTGTGCATTAGCACTTTTGATCGGTGCAGCATATCTGCTCATTAAGAAGATCATCAGCTGGAGAATCCCGGTATGCTACATAGCAACTTTTGCAATCTTCATTTTATTGTTTGGCGGTCGTGGCGTAGATATGATGTATCTGGCTGCTGAGCTTTGTGGCGGCGGACTTCTTCTTGGTGCGTTCTTCATGGCGACCGATTATGTAACAAGTCCGATCACACCAAAGGGTCAGATCATTTTTGGTATTCTTTTAGGTTTACTGACCGGTATTTTCCGTGTATTTGGAGCTTCCGCAGAGGGTGTTTCCTATGCGATCATTATTGGTAACCTGTTAGTTCCTTTGATCGAACGAGTGACGATCCCTGTTCCATTTGGAAAGGAGGGCATCAAAGATGGCAAATAAAGAGACTGAAGTAAAGAAAGAAAAAAGCACACTGGTCCATGACACGATCTGCCTGTTTGTGATCACGCTGGTGGCTGGTCTGCTTCTTGGTGCAGTATATACGATTACGAAGACACCGATCGAGAAGCAGAATGAGAAGAAAAAACAGGAAGCTTATGCAGCCGTATATAAGGGTGCTGAGTTTGAAAGCGATGCTGATGTTACAAAGGCATTAGAGCAGTTTAATAAAGATCTGGCAAGCGGCAAAGTGTCTTCCGAGGCACAGGGCGATCTGTCTGATGTGGAGATCACGGAAGTGATGAAAGCAAAAGTAGATGGCAAAGATGCCGGATATGTAGTTACTTGCGGAGCCAAAGGTTATGGCGGAACGGTAACACTTGCGATGGGTATTGATGCGGACGGTGCAGTCAAAGGAATCCAGATTACGGACTGCAGTAACGAGACACCCGGTCTTGGTCAGAATTCTACGAAGACAGAGTGGAACGGTCAGTATGTTGGCACGAACACTTCGCAGGATCTTAGTGTGGTAAAAGATGGCAGTGGCAGTGCAGATGCTGGTACGATCAATGCGATCAGTGGTGCTACCATTACAAGTAGCGCGGTAACCAGAGCGGTAGATGGAGCATTCCAGTTTATCGCTTCATTAGAATAGGAGGGCTCCCATGAATACATGTGTAGAACGCTTAAAAAACGGTATCATAACGGAGAATCCTACATTTGTTATGATGCTTGGTATGTGTCCAACGCTGGCGGTAACTTCTTCAGCGATCAATGGACTGGGCATGGGCTTGACCACAGCAGCGGTTTTGGTTTTGTCTAATGCATTTATTTCCTTGCTGCGAGGAGTGATTCCGGATAAAGTGCGTATTCCGGCATTCATCGTTATCGTGGCATCTTTCGTAACTGTGATCCAATTACTTTTGCAAGGATTTTTACCTTCCCTGAATGATGCACTTGGCGTGTATATTCCGCTGATCGTAGTAAACTGTATCATTCTTGGTCGTGCAGAGGCATATGCTTCTAAGAATCCGGTAATTCCATCTATTTTCGATGGTCTTGGTATGGGTCTTGGATTTACCTTTGGTCTGACATGCATTGGTATCTGCCGTGAGATCTTAGGTGCAGGTGCGATCTTTGGCAAACAGATCATTCCGGAAGATTTTCATATTACCTTTTTCGTATTAGCTCCCGGAGCCTTTTTGGTACTGGCATTCCTGACAGCGATCCAGAACAAGCTGAAACTTCCATCAGCTACGAATGTAGAGCAGGATGCAAACATTGCTTGCGGTGGTAATTGTGCAAGCTGTGTAGGTAGTGCATGTGCTGCAAATAAAGGTATCTTAGAGGCTGAGCGTGTGGCAGCAAAGGCAGCCAAAGCGCAGGCAGCTAAGGAAGCAGCAGCTAAAGCAAAAGCAGCCAAAGAGGCAGCTGCAAAGGCAAAAGAAGCAGAAGGAAAGGAGGAGAAATAAATGGGTGAATTATTTGTAATCGTGGTTTCGTCCATGCTGGTCAGCAATGTTGTATTGAGCCAGTTCTTGGGCATTTGTCCTTTCCTTGGAGTATCCAAGAAGGTAGAGACGGCAGCAGGTATGGGTGCAGCCGTAACTTTCGTAATCACTTTGTCCTGTATTATTACTTATCCGATCCAGAAATGTGTACTGGATCCGTTGGGACTTGGTTATTTGCAGACTATCGCATTTATTTTGATCATTGCTGCACTGGTGCAGTTTGTAGAAATGGCATTGAAGAAATTTATGCCGGCATTGTATGAATCATTAGGAGTGTTTCTCCCATTGATCACGACAAACTGTGCAGTTCTTGGTGTTGCGATCAAAAATATTTCCAATGGATATAACTTTATTGAAAGTGTACTTTGTGGTTTTTGTACCGCAGTTGGTTTCCTGATCGCTATCGTGATCATGGCAGGAATCCGTGAGCGGATCGAATACAATGATGTACCAAACTCCTTCAAAGGAACACCGATCGTATTGGTAACAGCAAGCTTGATGGCTATTGCATTCTGCGGATTCGCAGGATTGGTGTAGAAAGGGGGAGCGGATATGATACAAACGATTTTATTGGCAACAGCAGTAAAAGGAGTCGTTGTGGCAGCAGCAGTCATTGGTATTACCGGACTTCTGATCGCATTGTTACTGGGAATCGCAGCAAATGTATTTGCTGTTCCGGTGGATGAAAAAGCCGTAGCGATCCGTGAGACACTTCCGGGTGCCAACTGTGGTGGTTGTGGTTATGCAGGCTGTGATGCGTTGGCAGCAGCGGTTGCAGCAGGTGAAGCTCCTGTAAATGGTTGTCCGGTTGGTGGTGCAGCAGTAGCAGAGAAGATTGGAGCGATCATGGGTGTCTCTGCAGGAGATGCGGTAAAACAGGTGGCATTCGTTAAATGTGCAGGTACTTGTGACAAGGCCGGCGTGAAAGCAAACTACTATGGTATTGCGGACTGTAAGAGAGCAGCAGCGATCCCGGGCAAGGGTGACAAAGCGTGTGCGTATGGATGTATGGGCTTTGGTTCTTGCGTGGCAGCATGTAACTTTGATGCAATTCATGTTGAGCATGGCGTAGCTGTTGTGGATAAGGAAAAATGTGTAGCCTGTGGAAAATGTGCAGAGGAATGTCCAAACGGCTTGATCGAGCTTATTCCATATGATGCAACAAAGGTAGTTTCCTGCTCCAACAAAGACAAAGGACCAAAGGTTATGTCTGTTTGTGAAGTGGGTTGTATCGGATGTGGACTTTGTGCAAAACAGTGTGAGTTTGATGCCATTACGGTAGAAAACAACATTGCACACATTGACCAGAGCAAATGTACCGGATGCGGTAAATGTGCTGAAAAATGTCCAAAGAAGATCATTCGTGATCATGCATAGGGACTGTTTCTTAAGGAGAAAGGAGTATCCTTTAGAAGATGACAGGGATAGAACTCCCGCTTGACATGGTAAACAATCTATGTAAAATAAGAAGAGCACTCTGAGCGATTTCAGGGTGCTCTTTTGAAAGTACAAAAAGGAGTGAAACGAAATAATGGAAGACAAATCAATAAAGATATTTCGGGATGCGCCGGTGCCGAAGGCGGTAATCAGCAATGTCATTCCCTCTATCGTAAGTATGATCATGGTTCTGTTGTACAATTTGGCAGATACCTTTTTTATTGGAAAAACAAAAGATGCATTGATGGTGGCGGCAGTATCGTTGGCAACCCCTGTGTTTTTGCTTTTTATGGCAGTAGGTATGTTGTTTGGTATCGGTGGAACTTCGCTGATCTCCAGATTGCTTGGAGAAGGACAAAAGGAAAAGGCGAGACATGCATCTTCTTTTTGTTTTTGGACAGGTGCAGTGATCGGTATCGTCTCTATGGTCATGATCTGGATCTTTGTTGTGCCGATCAGTAAAGGGGTAGGTGCCAGTGCAGATACTTTGGGATATACTTCACAGTATTTGAACATCGTGGCGATCGGAATCCCTTTTTTGATCGTTAGTAACTGTTTTAGTAATATTATTCGTGCAGAAGGACGCGCTAACATTGCTATGGCAGGTATGATCCTGGGTAATATGCTGAATATCGTTTTGGATCCGATATTTATCCTGGGACTGCATATGAATGTAGCGGGAGCGGCGATCGCTACGGTGATCGGTAATGTGGCATCCGCCATTTTTTACATTCATCATGTGGCATCGGCAAATTCTATGCTGTCACTACGGATCAAGGACTATCAGGCAGGAGGACATATCGCTACCGGCGTCATGGCGATCGGTGTTCCCGCTTCGTTTAACAGTGTTTTGATGAGCGTATCTAACATTGTATTAAATAAAGTTATGAGCGGCTATGGTGACATGGCAGTGGCAGGTCTTGGTGTGGCGATGAAAGTCAATATGATTGTTGTGATGTTGTTGATCGGCGTAGGAACGGGGATTCAGCCGTTGCTTGGATATTGTTATGGCGCGCGCAACAAGAAACGCTATCTGGCAGTCTTAAAATTTTCGTTGTGTCTTGCATTTTGTATGAGTGCGGTCATGACGGTGATCTGTTATGCCGGTGCGGGTCCGTTGGTTACGGCGTTTTTGGATAACAAAGATGCGTTTGGATATGGAATGTCCTTTTCGCGCATTTACATTTTATCCGGACCGATCATGGGCATTTTATTCGTGTTGATGAATGCCATCCAGTCGACAGGTGCAGCCATCCCGGCACTGATATTATCAGTCAGTCGACAGGGCATAGTCTTTTTCCCAATGCTTTGGTTATTGAGCAGTGTCTTTCATGAGGCGCGTTATATTGCTTTGGCGCAGCCTGTTACAGATTATATGGCGACTTTGTTATCGTTGATCTTGTTTATTGTGACCTATCATAAGTATTTCAAACATTTTGATGCGTAATTGAATATTGATGATCGTGCATGAGCACGCTTTTCCGGAAGGGCAAAACGCAAGTTTTGCCCTTTTGACAGTCTCCCGTAATGATGGTATACTAAAAAATAATGCGCTATTATACCATGAAGGCTGTGTGCAGTGGCGCAAACAGCTGAATTTGGTGGAGATGAGGGACAAGCATAATGGAAAAAGAAATTATGATGGAAAACCAGATCGATAGAAAGCGTTTGACCGCTACCATTGTGGGAATCCATTGGGAGCGGATCATTGTTCACATTGATCTGCAGTTAGAATATGGAGACGATACGCTTCGAGGAGAGAAGTTTGAGGTGTATGCCGTGGATCAAAAGTTCCACGCAAACGCTCGTTTTAAGCAGAAAGTAATAGATGACAATCGGATCCGTATTTCAATGAATATGACCAATCCGGGAAATTGCCGCTGTCTTCCAATGGGAAGCTATTTTCTCTATGTTTGCCGTAAACAGGAGATTCTGGCAAGATGTGTGATGGCACATGAGTTGGTACCGGAGGCAGAAAATGTATCGCATACCTTTTTGCATAACAATCGTACGCGTGGCTATATGGTCAACTTCTTTGTGACGGAGGGCGAAAATGATCTTCCGTTGCTGATGCATGTGTTGGACGCGGTAAAGGTCAGCATGGAGCAGGAATCTAACGGAGAGATCGTAAAATCCCTGGTGGCAGATCCTGCTGTCAAGGCGAAGAAAAATGCAGGTCGGATGCGTTGGAAAGCCTACTATCACAGCCAGGTTAAAAAATATCAAGATAAGAAAAATATTATTATGTTTATGACGGAGCAGAGTGCTACCCTGGGCAGTAACCTTCAGGCGGTATATGACCGCATGGTGGAGCGTGGCTTGGATCAGCAGTATACCCTATGGATCTCTGCACGACCGGAATCCTATATCAAACAGCCAAGAAGTACGACAAAAGAGTTGTTACACAAGCTTGCACAGTGTGATGTGGTATTTTTGGATGACCATGTACCATTGTTTGACTGGCTGGAATTAGATAAGCGGACAAGAGTGATCCAGTTATGGCATGCGGGAGCCGGGTTTAAATCCTCCGGATACAGCCGTTGGGGACATCTGGGCTGCCCTGCACCGATAAGTTGTCACAGACAGTACGAATATGGAATCGCAGGATCCAGACAGATCGGTAAGTTTTTCTCCGAAGTATTTGGTATCAATGACGAGCAGATCCTTCCAACAGGAATGCCTCGCATGGATGAATATTTGGATGAAACATTCCGTCAGCAAAAGACAGAAGAATTATACGAGGCATATCCAATGTGTCGCGGTAAAAAGGTCATTTTGTTTGCACCGACTTACCGAGGCAAAAACCGTAAAACAGCCTACTATCCATATGATATGATCGATTTTGATCGGTTGTATGAATTTTGCGGTGAGGAATATGTTGTCCTCTTCAAGATGCATCCTTGGGTGGCGCAGCCTGTGCCGATCAAAGAGGAGCAAAAGGATCGTTTCCTGGATGTAAATACTTATCCGAATATCAATGATCTGTTTTACATTACAGAGTTGTTGATCACGGATTATTCTTCTAATATTTTTGAATATAGTTTGATGAGAAAACCAATGCTGTTTTTTGCTTTTGACAAAGTACAGTATTCTTTCTCCAGAGGTTTCCACCGAGACTATGAGGAGGCAGCGCCGGGTAAGGTATGCTACACCTTTGACGAGGTTATGCAGGCTCTCGAATCCGGGGATTATGAATATGAAAAAGTAGAAGAATATGTAGACAAACATTTTGACTATATTGACAGTCATGCTTCGGATCGTGTGATCGACTGGATTCTTTTGGGAGATATTCCGGAAGATATTCAGCGGAAATTACGACACATTGATAAGATCAATCAACGCTTGCAGTTGATGAATTTTGAGTCGCTGCAAGAGGAAGAATCATAAAATAAAAGCTGTCCGTAAAATGGGACTGATGAAAATACAGAGTTGCACCAATGCGCTGCCGGGCTGCATACTCTGATCCACAGGCGCAGCGCAGAAATGAGGAAAGTTATGAATATTGCAATGATCTTTGCAGGCGGTAAGGGAGTTAGAATGGGATCCGGTATCCCAAAACAGTTTTTGGAGATCAACGGAAAGCCGGTCTTGGTACATACGCTGGAGTTGTTCCAAGAGCATGATATGATCGATAAGATTTATATTTCCGTATTGAAAGACTACATTCCAAAGACAAGAAAGCTGGTAAAGCGTTTTGATCTGGATAAGGTCGTTTCTATTATTCCGGGAGGCGCTACAGCGCAGGATTCGATCTATAATGTGTTAAAAGAAGCTGAGAAAGAAAACGATGGAGATTCTGTTGTGTTGCTGCACGACGGTGTCAGACCATTTGTATCTTACGATACGATCAAAAAGAACATCGAAAGTGTACAGGAGAAGGGAAATGCGATCACCTGCACATCCTGCTATGAGACGATCCTGTTGAGTGAGAGTGGTGAAAAAGTAGATTCGGTACCATACCGCAAAAATACTTTTGCAGCACAGGCACCACAGAGTTTTCGTTTGCAGGATATTATTGCAGCACATGATGAGATTCGTGCCGTTAATCCGACTTATGAGGATATGGTAGATGCTTGCACGATCATGACAACACTCGGTAAACCGGTCAACATGATTTCCGGTAATCGCGGTAATATTAAAGTAACGACACCGGAGGATGTATATATGTTCCGCGCGCTGCTCAGCTACAAGGAAAATGAGCAGACCTTTGGCTTTGGTGTAACAAATGGTATTGGTTAAAAAATAAGGAGTGGTATGATGGAAAGTCCGGATAATAAAATTTTGCAGGAAGATATAGAGAAGGCGGCATCCCAAAACCTGCCTCTGGAAAATCTGAAAAATGCAAGAGTAATGGTGACGGGAGCAACCGGATTGATCGGTTCTCAGGTCGTAAAATTTTTACTCAGTCTGAATCGTTTGAAACAGATGAATATCACGGTGCTCGCTTTTGCGCGCAGTGAGGAAAAGGCAAAAAAGGTATTCCCTTATTTAGAGGAAGAAGAGCATTTGGAACTGGTGCTTGGTGACATCAACCGTCAGATCGATTATGACGGCTCGGTCGATTATATTTTGCACGGAGCGAGTGCGACAAGCTCCAAGTTTTTTGTGTCCCATCCGGTGGAGACGATCACTACGGCGATCGACGGCACAAAGCTGTTGTTAGATTTTGCCAAAGACAAGCAGGTTAAAGGCGTTGTGTATCTTTCCTCTCTAGAGGTATATGGTACACCGGATGAACAGGCTGGTCTGATCGGGGAAGCTGATTATGGATACATTGATCCGCTCAGTGTACGAAGCAGTTATTCCGAGGGAAAACGCATGGTAGAGTGCCTGTGCGTATCGTATGCACAGGAATACGGGGTACCGATCAAGATCGCCAGATTGTCGCAGACTTTTGGCGCAGGTGTAGAATACGATGATGGCAGAGTGTTTGCAGAATTTGCCAGATGTGCGATCGAAGGCAAAAATATTGTATTACACACAGAGGGCAAAACAGTGCGCAGCTATTGTTATACGATGGATGCAGTTACTGCACTGTTGACGATCTTGGTAAAAGGAGAGTCCGGACAGGCGTACAATGTGACGAATATGAACACGGCGATCTCTATTTATGATATGGCAAAACTGGTATGTCAGGTTGTGCCGGATTCTGAGATCACAGTGGAGAGAGACATTCCGGAAGATTTGGCAAGCTTTGGCTACAATCCGGAGATGATCGTTCGTCTCGATAGCAGTAAGCTACAGGCGTTGGGATGGCAGCCAACCGTAGATCTGCAGGAAATGTATGAAAGATTGATCGCCAGCATGAAGGCAACCCGTTCCTAACGGGCAGACCGCATGAATGGCACAAATACAGACAACACCAAATATATGGGTGCTGTTGTAGGACATTTTGGCGTGGGTCGAAATCGTAGATACAATGGCACCCATATTAGGGCATGACGGGAAAAGTCAGAATGGAGGAACTATGAGTAAAGTATATAAGTTTGGAAATGATGTGGATACCGATCAGATCATTGCATCGCAGTATTTATTGCTGCCGGATATTGAAGCGATGAAAGGATATACCTTTGAGTCGTTAGATCCTGAGTTTGCAAAAAAAGTGCAGCCGGGAGACTTGGTCATCGCCAATGAGAATTTTGGCTGTGGATCAAGTAGAGAGCAGGCACCAAGTGTGCTGAAAGCATTGGGAGTCAAGGCGGTCATTGCCAAATCCTTTGCTCGTATTTTTTACCGCAATGCGATCAACATCGGTCTTCCGGTAATCGTATGCAAGGAAATCTATGATGCTGTAGAAGATGGTGGTGAGGCAGAATTGGATCTGACAGCCGGAACAGTTACGGCAGGACAGCAGACTTTTTCCTGTACCAAACTCCCGGAGTATATGCAGAACATTTTGAATGCAGGTGGCTTGATCGCCTCATTAAACAAGGAAGAGCAGGAATAATTGACCGGGAATGGAGGAACAAAGATTATGGGAATGACGATTGGAGAAAAAATTATTGCCAGAGCGGCAGGCGTGGAAGAAGTAAAGCCAAATGATATACATACTGTGACATTGGATCGCATGATGAGTAACGATGGTACGACACATCTTACGGTGGATATGTATCACAATCAGTTAAAGCATCCACATATTGCAGATAAGGACAAGGTTGTCTTTATCATGGATCATAATGTGCCTGCAGAGAATCCAAAGACAGCAGAGGCGCATAAAAAGATGCGTAATTTTGCGAAAGAGAATGGCATTAAATTGTATGAAGGACAGGGTGTCTGCCATCAGATCATGATGGAAGATTATGTATGTCCGGGAGAATTGATCTTTGGAGCAGATTCACATACGACAACTTATGGAGCACTTGGTGCATTTGGTACCGGTGTCGGCTGCACGGACTTTTTGTATGCCATGACAACAGGTACTTCCTGGGTGATGGTACCGGAGACGATCCGTTTTAATCTGCATGGAAAGCTTCGTGAGGGTGTTTATGCCAGAGATCTGATCCTGACGATCATTGGTGACATCGGAGCTAACGGTGCCAACTATAAGATCATGGAGTTTGCAGGGGATGGTGCACATGGTCTTAGCATTGACGAAAGAATCGTACTGTGCAATCTGACGGTAGAGGCTGGTGCAAAAGCAGGTATCGTAGATCCTGATGAGAAAGTAGTGGAATATTGCAAGCAGCATGGCCGTGAAGCAGTGCATATGTATCACAGTGATGAGGATGCAACATTTGCTGCTGTATATGAATATGACTTAGACAAGATCGAGCCGGTCGTTGTTCGTCCGGATTTTGTAGATAATTTTGCAACATTGCGTGAAGTGAAAGAAGAAAAGATCGCGATCGATCAGGCGTTTGTCGGATCTTGTAACAACGGTCGTCTGTGTGACCTTCGTGCGGCAGCAGAAGTCGTAAAGGGCAAAAAGATTGCGGATACCGTGCGCTTTCTTGTAGCACCGGCATCAAAAGATGTTTACATTCAGGCATTGGAAGAAGGAATCATTACGACATTGATGGAGGCAGGAGCCATGATCATGAATGCCAACTGCTCGGTTTGCTGGGGAAGCTGCCAGGGTGTGATCGGTGAAAATGAGGTGCTGATCTCTACAGGAACGCGTAATTTCAAGGGCCGCTCCGGACATCCAAGTTCAAAAGTTTATATGGCAAGTGCTGCCACAGTAGCAGCAAGTGCCGTAGCAGGTTACATTACCGGCGCAGCAGATATTCAATAGAAGAGCATAAGAGAGAAAGGATGAGTCAACATGGAACAATTTACAGGAAAAGTCTGGGTACTTGGTGATGATATTGATACCGATATTATCATTCCGACGGAATATTTGGCACTGCCAACCGTAGAAGATATGAAACAATATGGTTTTTCACCACTTCGTCCGGAATTGGCATCGCAGATCTCTGAGGGAGACATTATCGTTGCAGGCAAAAACTTTGGCTGTGGATCCAGCCGCGAGCAGGCACCGGAGATCATCAAAGCGTTAAAGGTCAAATGTGTGATCGCCAAATCTTATGCACGAATTTTCTTCCGTAATTCTATCAACAACGGATTGCTGCTGATCGAAAACAGCGACATTCAGGATGTGGTAAAAGAAGGAGACGAGATAACGGTTCGCTTGGGAGAGTCCATTGAACATCAGGGAAAATCCTATAAGATCGGCAGTCTGCCACAAAATCTTATGGACATCATCAATGCGGGTGGTCTGGTGAAGGCAATGCAGAAGCGCAACGGCTTATTATAGGAGGATGAGAACAGTGGCACATACTTTAATTGAAAAAATTATTATGAAAAATACGGGAAAGGAAACGGTAACACCGGGAGATATCGTAACGGTGAATGTTGACCGTGTCATGATCCATGACATCTTTATCCCGTTTGTAGCAGAAAAATTCGAGGAAATGGGATTTACCAAGCTTTGGGATCCGGATAAGGTCGTTTTGATCTACGATCACTTAGTTCCAACCAGTGCGGTAGAAGATGTTCGTCATTTTAAGATCGGTGATGCGTTTGCTGCCAAGTATGGTCTGAAAAATGTACACCGCAGTGATGGAATCTGTCATCAGCTTATGACAGAGGCAGGATATGCCAAGCCCGGCAACATTGTTTTTGGAACAGATTCCCATACAACGACTTACGGATGTGTTGGATGTTTCTCTTCCGGTATCGGATATACAGAGATGGCATCCATCCTTGGAACGGGAGAGATGTGGATTCGTGTGCCGGAGACGATCAAAGTGGTCATCAACGGTACTTTGCCGGACAATGTATATGCTAAAGATGTGATCCTTCGTCTGTTAGGAGATCTGCGAGCAGATGGTGCGACCTATAAGGCATTGGAGATCAGTGGTTCTACAGTGGATCAGATGAGTGTTGCCTCTCGTATGACCATTTCTAATATGGCGATCGAGGCAGGAGCCAAAGCTTGTCTGTTCAAACCGGATGAGAAGACTTGTGAATACTCACAGGTAGAGCTCTCGGATGTAGACTGGATCTATGGAGATGAGGATGCGACTTATTGCAAAGTCATGGAATATCAGGCAGAGGAATTGCAGCCGGTATGTGCCTGCCCATCACAGGTTGACAACATCAAAGAGGTGAAAGAGATTGCCGGAACAAAGATCGATCAGGTATTTATCGGTTCCTGCACAAATGGACGATTAGAGGACTTGAAGGTGGCTGCGGACATCCTTAAGGGACATCAGGTGGCATGCAAATGTATTGTTACTCCGGCAAGCCGTAAAATTTATATGGAAGCGATCGAAAAAGGTTATATGAAGACATTGGCGGAGGCCGGATGTATCATTACACAGCCGGGTTGTGGACTTTGCTGTGGCCGTGCCGGTGGTATTTTGACGGACGGAGAAAAGGTATTGGCAACCAACAACCGTAATTTCCTTGGCCGTATGGGAACTTCTAAGGTTGGCATTTATCTTGGTTCGCCTGCAACAGCGGCAACTTCTGCGCTGACTGCAACGATCACGATACCACAGGCAGGATGCTAATACCGTGTCGTGAGACGGTGAAAGAGTTCTAATGAGAGATTGTCTGATCCTAGAGAATACAAAGTAGAGGAAACAAAAAAATGGCTCTGATTTGACACAATTCGCTTTTATCATAAACCGTGCGCAGAGGAGAGAAAAATGCGCGAGAAAGTAAAAAAGTACAACGAAGACGAGAAAGAAGGAAAAGAGAAATGAAATTAGGTGGTTTGAGTAAAAAGTTCATGGCAGGGATGCTATCGCTGTCCATGACAGTGGGTATGCTCACAGGCGTGGGGCTTGTGGATAGCAAAGAGGCGCAGGCGGCAGACACCGCAGACTTGCGTCTTATGTTCACTTCTGACATACACGGTCAGGTGACGACAGAAGATTATGAGACGGGAAGAATCTATACAGAGGGAGGCCTTTCCCGTACAGCAACCTTGATCAAGCAGGCGAAGGCAGAAGTGAATTCTGCCAATTCGCTTCTGTTTGACTTAGGTGATTCGTTATACGACTATACCACAGATTATATTTATGAATCTAACAGCAATGCGATCCAGCCGATCTACACAGCAATGTCTAAGCTGGGGTACGATGCGGTTACTTTGGGAAATCATGATTTTGACTACGATCTGAATTACATCAAGAAGCAGTTGACCGGATCGGGAATGGCAGGAAAAGTCGTGCTGTCCAATGTCACGGATGCCAATACCGGAGCGCATATCTGGGCAGAAAATAAAATTATCACCAAAAACTTGAAGACAGCGTCAGGACAGACGATTTCTGTCAAGGTAGGCTTGATCGGTGAGACCGTTCCTACCTTATCCAAAAAGAGAACCAGTTATAAAGGTGTTTTGAATGGGGAAGATATTGTGGCGAATGTCAAAGCGCAGGTGCCAAAGCTGCAGAAGCAGGGGGCAGACATTATCGTGGTATTGGCTCACTCCGGTGTGGGTGAGGAAAAACCGGCGGAACTGGATGCCAACACCGGCTATGCGTTGACAAAGATCACGGGTGTGGATGCCGTGCTTTGTGGACATTTACATACGGATTTTCCGAATACTAAGGGGGAAGAGACAAAGTTTGACAATCTTCCGGGTGTGAATCTGAAGACGGGACTGGTCAATGGCAAGCCATTGGTACAGATCCAAAATCGCGGTGCCAGCTTGGGCGTGGTTGATCTGAATGTATCCAAGAGCGGAAATAAAGTGTCCGTTGCGAGCAGCTCGACTGATATTCGTAAAGTAACAGCGAATACGGAAGTTAATCAGACGATCAATGGTGCACTTGGCAGTTGGTCAAAGACCTTCTTGGCAGATTGCAGCCAGATCTTAAGTGAGGTAGACGGAAGTACACAGTTGCAAAATTATTTTGGAACGATGGAAGATTCCGATGCCATCCAGCTGCTCAATACGATCAAGATCAGTTATGGATTGCGCTATATCAATACGAAAAAACCAGAATATAAAAATTATCCTGTCGTTGCAGCATCTTCTTATCTGAAATATGGCTCCAGTGATGGAGATGATTATGTTGATATTCAGGATGAATTTAAGAAATCAAATATGTATGATCTCGTTAATTACCGTACGGGATTGTATCTGTATGAAATGACCGGAGCACAGATCCGCACATGGCTGGAGTGGACGGCAGGCTGTTATGAGCAGGCAGGTAAGAACCTGATTCAGAAAGAGGACAATAGCTCCAATGTGGCGACACCGTCTGCGTTAGAAGTGCAAAAACAGGATACGACACTCAAGCAGCTGCCATCGCTAGATGATATATTAGATTATGATTCCAGCAAACCATTTCAGTTTACTTTGCAGACGGATTATCTGGAAGACTGGTCCAAATTCTTTGTATTCGATGGATTGGAATACCAGATCGATACAAGAGTGGCACCATGTTATGATGAAGACGGCAACAAGATCAACAATACTAAGCGAGTGACTTCTTTGACCAGAAATGGTAAAGCGATCAAAGATACGGATAAGTTTGTTGTGATGTGTCATCGCCTTCCGGACAATACTTTATTTAAGACGATGAATCCAAAGAAGATCATCAGTACCAGTACGGAAACTTATCGTGCCTATATTCAGGACTACATTGAGAAGATCTCTATGACGGGTACGATCAAGCCAATGCAGGACGATAACTGGGGCGTTACTTACACAGATGATTATAATTATCTGCTTCAGAGCAGTGCCAAAGCAGAACGGTATGTAGGCAGCAAAAAATGGCTGGTACAGTCGTTAGGCGGTGGAGACAGCTATAAATATTATCTGGCAAATCCATCCAAGAAAGCGACAACGGATACAACGGGTCCTTGTCTGAGCACAGTTATTAAGGATGAGAGCGAGACGAATAAAACGGTTGCCGTATTGATCCAGGCAACAGATAAATCCGGTATTGCTTCCATTCGTTATGCAGAAGGAAAATATAGTGCGTCCAATGCGGTATGGAAGACGGCAACGAAATTGACAGGTAATGTATTGAATTGTGCCAAGAACGAGGTGTACAGCATTTGTGCAACAGACGGCAAGGGCAACAATACGGTCAACTATGTAAAGATTACAAACATCAATAAGAGCATGTTAGCAGCACCGGTGGTCGATACTTATACGAACCGTAAGACATCGATCACCGGAAAAGCAGAGGCAGGAGTTGTTGTTTACTTCAAGATCGAAGGCGGTAAAACCTACTCAACGACAGCAACTTCTAAGGGAACTTTCTCTTATAAACTGCCACCGCAGAAGGCAGGAACCCGTATTTTCGTTTATGTAGTCGACAGCAAGGGTATGACAAGTGCCCGTACGATCGTGACGGTAAAACGAACCGGTCCAAACAAGCCAAAGCTGAGCAAAGTGTATACCAACAAAAAGACAGTTACGGGAAATGTCAACGATACCTATGCTTATCCAATGGTTTTGGTCGGTGGAAAGAAAATTTATGTGCCAAATGCCAATGTCAAAGCATTGTACAAAAAATCGACTTATTACAAGAAAAAATATAAAGTAGTAGTCGGTCGATTTACCTTGTCTAACTCCGGAAAATTCACATTGACTCTGCCGGATTATTTAAAAGCAAAGACAACCGTAGAATTAAAAACAGTAGATGCGGTCGCTCGTGCAAGTCTGGCAACACATGTGAATGTAACGCAGGCAAAACCGGTACTTCCTACGGTGGGAAGTGTCAGCAACATGACAAAGACGGTAAAGGTATATACCAAAGAGAAGTGCACGAAGGCTGGAGTTAAGATCGGCAAGAAGACGTATACGGCTACAAAGGCATCTTACAACAAGAAGAGCAAAAAATACTGCTTTAAGGTAAAGACCGGCCGTAAAAATTCCAATCAGTTGATGAAGATCTATGTGGTCAATGCAAAGGGTCGAAGCAAAGTGGTAAAACTTTATCCAAAGCAGAAAGCACCGGATGTGCCAACGATCACAAAGGCAAAGATCGGTTCTAAGAAAGTGACCGGAAAAGTAACGGCAGCGGCACTTGCGGCACCAAAAGGCAAGGTCGCAACGATCGCGAACACGAAGACAAAAGTCGTACTTACTTTGAACGGCAAAAAATACAAAGGCAAGATCAAAGCAGATGGAACCTTTGTCATCAAAACACCAAAACTGGAAAAAGGTGATAAATTTACGATCATCGCCAGCAATCGACTCGGAAAAAGCAAAGCCAAAAAGGGTTCTGCTAAGAAAAAATAAAGTTTAGAACAAGAGGGAAGCGTGACCTGGAAAACAAACTGGACAAAAAACGAGGGGTTGTAGTATAATATATGGTTAGTATGGTCTGCTTATGCGTACACGCAGCATACAGCAGGCCATTTACTGATTTTGGACAACTGATCGTATGGTAGGGCAATAAGCTGTCAATTTCCATACAGTTAAGAGAAGTGTAGAGTGAAGCGTGTAGAAATGAGGAATATAATGGAAAATTACCAGTTTAAGTTTTCAGTAATTATCCCAGTATATGATGTAGAAGAATATTTAGAGGAGACCGTGCAGTCAGTCATTGACCAGAGCATTGGCTTTGAAAAGAATATCCAGATCATTTTAGTAAATGATGGAAGCCCGGATCGCAGCGGGGAGATATGTGAGAAATATCAAGAAAAATACCCGGAAAATATTGTATATGTAGAACAAAAAAATGCAGGCGTCAGTGTGGCTAGAAATAAAGGCATGGAGTATGCGACCGGAGAGATCGTCAATTTCCTGGATTCCGATGACAAATGGAGTAAGCACACTTTCCGTAATGTCTACAAATGTTTCCGCAAATATGGGGAGGAGATTGACATTGTTGCCTGCCGTATCAAATATTTTGAGGGAAAAGATACTTATCATGTCCTGGATTATAAATTCAAGGAAAATAAATTGGTAGATATAGAAGAGGATTATGATTTCATTCAGCTTAGTATGGCAACTACTTTTGTCCGTGCGGCAGCAATGAAAAATAGACAGTTTGATTCCAGGATCCGTTATGGTGAGGACTGTCTGTTAATGAATACGATCCTGTTTGACAAGTGTAAATATGCGGTATTAAGAGATGCGGTATATTATTATCGTATGCGTGCGACCGGTAGTTCGGCAATGCAGAATACGATTTACCGAAAAACCTGGTACTTTGATACCGAAGAGCATGTATTTTTACAACTGATCCGTATGTCACAGGAGAAGTTTGGTCGTGTCCTGAAATATGTCCAGTATTTGGTCATGTATGATACCAAATGGAGACTTCGTTCCATTATCCCGGATGGGGTCTTGAGCGCAGAGGAGAAAGAGCGTTATATGCAGATCCTGCAGGAGATTTTATCGAATGTAGGAGATGACATTATCACGGAGCAGAGAGACTGTATGAGTGCCCACTTCAAATTGGCGCTTGACCTCAAGTATCAAAAAGATACGATCGAAGATATGGTATATAACAATGGTTTGATCACTTTCCATGAGGAAAGAATGACCCATATCGCACGAAGAAGATTTTTGTCTCTTGATTTTGTTGACATGGAAGACGATTGCATGATCCTTACCGGACAGGCAGATTACTGGCTGCCGGACGAAGACTATAAGATTGCTTATGAGGATCAGGATTTCCATAGATATTATGTGGAATTTTTCCCATTGCCATTTCGAGACCGTGTCGGTGTGACAGGCGTTTATAGCCGTGTTCGAGGTTATCGTGTGACGATTCCGCTGCAGGGAACGACGAAACTGCGTCCGGTCTTTGAGTATAAAGACGGACAGAGTAGCTATATGATGATCGCATATGGTAAATTTTCAAAATTGACACATCGCATGGATTCTTCTTATGGTATTTTTGATAATCGTATCATTCGTGCCAAGGGAAAATCCTTATATATCCGAAGAAAAACGAAGAAAAATTATCATCGTTTTGAACGGAAATATTGTATGGAATTGCTTCGCCAGAAGAGATTTCGTGCATGGTTTTACCGTTACGCGGTTCGTTTTTACAAAAAATTTCACAAGAAGAAATTGTGGCTGTTATCAGACCGTATCAATCTCGCGAGAGATAATGGTGAGGCGTTGTTTCGGTATTTGAATACGATCGATACACCGGATGTGGTCACCTATTTTGACTTGGCAAAAAATTCCGAAGACTATGAGCGGATGCAGCAGTATGGTAAAGTAGTACCACATGACTCATTCCGTTATAAATTGTACTTTTTGGCAGCAGATAAGATCATTTCAGCGCACATTGATGAATATGTCATTCATGCGATGGGCTGGGATCGTGACTTCCTGAAAAATATGTACAATTTTGACTTTGTATTTTTACAGCATGGATTGACCAAGGATGATCTGTCCGGCTGGGTAAACCGCTTTAACAAGAATATCAAATTATTCGTAACAGCGGCAAAACCGGAATGGAAATCTATTGTTGACGGCAATTATTTCTACACCGAAAAGGAAGTAAAGCTGACCGGATTTCCAAGGTTTGATAATTTAATCGCCTCCAAGCGCAAAAAGCAGATCATTATTTTGCCGACTTGGAGAAAAGGACTTGCCAATCCGATTGATGCAAAGACAGGACAGCGTATTTACAATCCTGCCTTTAAGAATTCTTCGTTTTTCAAGTTTTATAACAAACTGATCAACGATGAGCGGCTGCTTGCCTGCATGAAAGAGCATGGTTATGTCGGAAAATTCTGTCTGCATATCAATCATATTGAGCAGATCGGAGATTTTGAGGGCAATGATACGATCAAGATCCATGAAGGCAATCTGAATTACCAAAAGGAATTTGTGGAAAATGCCCTGATGGTGACGGATTATTCCAGCGTGGCATTTGACTTTGCATATATGAAGAAAAGTCTGGTGTATGTACAGTTTGACCGGGAAGCATTTTTCGAGGGACAGACATATAACGAAGGCTATTTTGACTATGAAGAGGATGGATTTGGTCCTGTATGTCATGAGTATGAAGAGACCGTACAGGCGATGATCCGTGCGATCGAGCAGGATTGTGCAATGGAAGAAGCGTATCAGAAGCGTGTAGACGACTTTTATTATAAGACAGACACGAATAACTGTAAGCGCGTTTATGAGGCGATTCTCCAGATAGATGAAGAGGAACAGGAGTAAAGAATAAAGAAGGTACAGACAAATGAAATGGATTAAAACACTATTTGTTGCATGTTTTGTGGCATTTATTGCCTTGGTCGGAATTGGTACACTGGATAATAAGGAACCACAGAGCCCGATTGAGGCGAGAACGCTGACCCAGTTTCCGGATTTGGATTATTCCAAATTAAAGGATGAGAACTATCTGACAACTATTAGCAATGCATTTTCAGATCAGTTGAGTGATCGCGAGGAGAAAATCAAGCAATACAATGATTTGATCGTGAACAAGCTGCATATGAAATATGTGGGTGCGGTATCTATTGGGAAAAATGGCAACTTATATGAGCAGCCGCAGATGATAGAGGATTACACAGCATATGACAAAGAGGCTGTAAAATGTGCAAAATTGATCAATAAAGAGGCTGCTAAGATTGCCAAGACAGGTGCAAAGTTTATTTTTATCAGCATACCGCGCAAAGATGTGGTTATGCGAGATGACCTTCCATCCTATTATCCGGATTCAGAAAAAGATTATGAGCGCTATATTAAGATTATGAAAAAAGAGTTATCATCGGATGTAATCTTGATCGATGCGAAAAAAATTTTGGAAAAGTCAGAAGATAAGCAGGTTTATTATAAGGTGGATCACCATGTGAACGCAACAGGCGGTCAGCTTCTTTATCAGCGGATTATGGAGATTGCGAAAGAAGAGTTTCCGGAGACGGAAGTTAAGACACTTGATGATTACCGTGTCAAAAAGAATGTCGTGAAGGGCTCCTTCAATCGTAAACTTGCCTATGTACTGCCTAAGGAAAAAGAGGAATTGAATGTTCGCCCTAAATGGAAGCTGAAGTACCATCGTGAAAGCAGTAAGGTGCCTTTGTTTGGAAAAGATAATACATATGGTAGTGCCTTTATGGGAAGTGACTATGCGTATACCAAGGTTACGACAGAGCAGAAAAAAGCACCATCTTTTGTATTGTGTGGAAGTTCTTTTACCAATATATTGGAGGCATTTTTGGTGCCAAGCAGCCGACAGATGATTTCTTTTGATTATCGTCATAACAATAGCGAGAAATCATTAGCAGATCAGGTAAAAGAGATCAAACCGGATTATGTGATTTATATGCCGAACCAGTCGGATATTCATTTTTCATATGATACATTTAAGTTACATTTAGGATTGAGATAGTAGGAGAGAGTCATGGTTTTTAGTAGTACGCTGTTTGTATTTGGTTTTTTGCCATTATTATTGTTATGTTATTTTATAGCGGCACCAAAATATCGTAACTATATTTTGTTGATCTTCAGCCTTGTCTTTTATGGATGGGGCGGACCAAAATATTTGGTGCTGATGTGTTTTGTCGTGTTTGCGGATTATGCATTTGCATTGGCGATCGCACAGATGAAGCAGACAGGGCTTCGCAAATTGTTTGTAGTATTTTCTGTCGTTGCCAACCTTGGTGTATTGGGATATTACAAGTACACCAACTTTTTAGTGGATAATATCAATCATGTAGCACATACCAACATTCAGATTGCGGATATTGTTCTGCCGATCGGAATTTCCTTTTTTACCTTTCAGGCGATGAGCTATGTCATTGATGTTTATCGTGGTGATGTTGCCGTACAGAAAAATCCGTTTTATGTTATGCTGTATGTATCATTGTTCCCACAGCTTGTTGCAGGACCGATCGTTCGTTACAAAACGGTGGAAAATGAGATTAAGGACCGCACGATCACGGTCGATGATTTCGCAGCAGGTCTGGAGCGATTTATTCTGGGATTTGCCAAGAAGATCATCATTGCGAACAATGTAGGTGCATTGGCAGATAAGATTTTTGGCATGGCACAAGTAGACATGTCGCTTGCCTGGGTTGGTGCAGTGTCGTATACATTGCAGATCTATTTTGATTTTTCAGCATATTCCGATATGGCGATCGGTCTGGGGCGGATTTTTGGATTTCATTTTGATGAAAACTTTAACTTCCCATATATTGCCACATCCGTTGCTGATTTCTGGAAAAGATGGCATATTTCCCTGACAAACTGGTTCCGTGATTATGTCTATATTCCACTGGGAGGCAATCGAAAGGGTATGCCTCGTATGTATGTCAATATGTTTATCATATGGACCCTCACCGGAGTGTGGCATGGCGCAGAGTGGAACTTTATTTTATGGGGAATGTACTACTTTGTTTTCCAGGCAACGGAAAAATTATTCCTTGGCAAGATTTTATCCAAGCTTCCAAAGGTGATCCAGCATATCTATGCGTTGTTTGTGATCACAGTAGGCTGGGTGATCTTCCGATGTGATTCAGGATTGTCGCAGTGTGCGCGCTATTTGAAGTCGCTGTTTTCCATGCATGTGACGGACAGAGGTCTGACTTTTATCCGTGTATATGCAAGCGAGTATGGAATTTATGTGCTACTTGGCATTATCTTTAGTATTCCATTTTACCGCATCATCAAGAAATGGTGTCTGACGAAGCTGGAAGGGAAAAACAAAGCAAAAGCAGTGGCTGCAGTGGTTGGCTATGCTGCATTGTTAGGATTGTTTTACATTAGTGTATTGTTTTTGGTAAATTCCACATACAATCCATTCATTTACTTTAGATTTTAGGAGGAAATACGGGTATGACAAAGTTAATCGATAAGACGACGATCAAATTTTTGATCGTTGGTGTGATCAACACTTGCGTGGGAACGGCAGTCATGTTTTTGATGTACAATTTACTACATGTCGGCTATTGGATCTCTTCGGCATCCAATTACATCATCGGAAGTATTGTCAGCTATTTTTTGAATAAATATTTTACTTTCCAAAACAAAGATAAATCATTTGGAATGGTTGTAAAATTTGTTGTAAATATTACCATTTGCTATGTATTGGCATACGGTATGGCAAAGCCACTGGTCAACTTTGCTTTGCAAAGCTTTTCTAAAACGATTCGCGAAAATCTTGCAATGTTAGTCGGCATGGGATTGTTTGTCGTTTTGAATTATTTTGGTCAGAGATTTGTCGTATTTAAGAAAGAAGATGCAACAGAATCTGTGTAAAAGCAGATTTGTGTGATAAGAGAAAACGCAGAGGCTGTCGGAGGATAGGCAGCTTAGAAAGGGGAAACAAAGGATGAGTTTGTTATCAATTGTCATACCCGCCTATAATGAGGGGGCATTGATCGCAAATACTGCCAAAGTAGTGGCAGGCATTATGGATCAAAACGGGATTGAATATGAAATGATATTTGTCAATGATGGTTCTAAGGATACCACCTGGGAGGAGATCGAACAGGCACATAATGACAATGCGAAGGTCAGAGGAGTCTGCTTTTCCAGAAACTTTGGTAAGGAAGGTGCGGTATTTGCAGGATTGGAACACGCAAAGGGAGACTGTTGCGTTGTGATGGATTGTGATCTGCAGCATCCACCGGAAACGATTGTTGAGATGTACCGCTTATGGGAGCAGGGATATGAAGTCGTAGAGGGTGTCAAGGCTTCTCGTGGTAAAGAGAGTTTGATCCATAAGATGTTTGTGAAGATGTTCTATGGGATGATGAGTGGTTCGACCGGAGTGGATATGTCCAGAGCGTCTGACTTTAAGCTTCTTGACCGTAAGGCAGTGGACGCCTTCATTGCTTTGCCGGAGAGACATGTATTCTTCCGTGCATTGTCTTCCTGGGTAGGATTCAAAACAACAAGCGTGGAGTTTGATGTACAGGAGAGACAGCAGGGACAATCTAAATGGTCTTTTCGTTCGTTATTCCGTTATGCTGTTACCAATGTTACTTCTTTTTCAACAGCACCGATGCAGATCGTAATGGGATGTGGAGTTGTTGTATTTGTATTTTCCGTTATCTTTGCGATCTATTCCGTTGTAAAATGGTTTATGGGATATTCGTTGGAAGGTTTTACGACCGTGATCATTTTGCTGTTGTTTATCGGAAGTGTTTTGATGTTTGGACTTGGGATCATTGGTTATTATATCGCTAAGATTTATGAGGAAGTCAAACGCAGACCTCGCTACATTGTAACAACTACGACAGATGAAGAAGAAACAAAATAAATGAAGATAAAGTAAAAACAGGACAGTCACCTCACATGGCTGTCCTGTTTCTTTTAATACAATGTGTGTTATTAAAAATTGTTTTAACATTTCTTGTAGAGTCAAACGCCGACTTTACTTATCGAATGAAATCACGGCTGCCCCACAGCTGGAAAGTTACGCTGTCGATGATCGCATCCTTTTCCTTGCTGTATACGACAATATTCATACCGCCTGCCTGCGTAGCAAGCTCTGTGCCATCCAGGGTGATGGTGCAGGAGGTGTTTTTATTATCATATTTGCCAAGACTTCCTACAAAGAAATTTTTATCCTGAACGGTGTAATGTGCGGTTACATACTTATCGCCCTGTTTCTGTTCGACACATTTTCCATCGTCAATGATCGCCAGGTACGATTCATGGAATTTTGGAGTCGAGGTAACGCCCATCTTTTTCAATAGCTTACTATCTTTACGCGTTAAATATTGGGAGGCATCATCCTGTACGGCAAGAAATGCGACATAGCCTTTGCGTTTGATCGCACGGAGATACTCGGTGAAATCGTCACAATTCATAAAACGCTTTTCTGCATGCTGATAAAGAGTTTCCCAACGGCTCTGCTCGACTGCCTTGACCGATTCCAGCCCATAATGATCGGCAAATACACGGTTGGTCCAGTAATCCGGGACTGCCGAGATGTCGCTGAGCAGATATTGTGCGGAATATCCGGTCGATGGTTCAGGAGTGATGAATGGCACCATAATGCGCTTAGCACCTTTGTCGATCATGGATTCGGTGTAGGCGACACGGGCAGTAGCGGCTTTATAAGAGCATGCCATATCATAAGTACCCATAACTCCTTGGGAGAAGGTAAAAAGTACCAATACGGTCGCCGCCAGGCTGCGACAGATCTTCCATACCTGCAATTCTACGGCAGTGTATGCCAGACCGATCGAGCAGGCGATGGTAAACAGCACCGTCACACCAAAGGTGACACGGTCTGTCTGACGCCCCGGCGAAAGGATCAACGCATATTCTGCGGCGAAAGCAGCAAGTCCAAATAACCCTTCTGCATAGATAATAGCAAGGGATTTCTTCTGATAAATATGAAGTACCAGGAAGAATGCCAATAAAAGGATCAATACGAGCTGCTTTGTAAACAGAAATTCGGTCGCATTGGAAAAGCGTTCGCCTAAAATGATCAGAATGTTACGATCATCCACATATTCCTCTGCGCGAGCCGAGTGACCCGGTGAAAATACGAGCATGCCATATCCGATCAGGCTGCCCGCAAATCCGCTAAACATCCACGCCTGCAGTTTGGTTTTGGTCAGTTTGGCATAGACGATCCAGCCAAGAATGATCATGATCATGGCACCGGAAGTATTTTCGCTGCTCCATCCGGCGATCACTGCCAGAACAAACAGACCAATACATTGATACCAGTGTGAACATACTTTTTTCTGTCCGTGCAGGAAATAGAGGCTGTACGGAAGCAGCAAGGACATGATCCATGTCGCTCCCCACATATAGTTGCAGGTGCCGACGAGCCAGAGACAGGTCTGCCCGATCACATCCACAAACAGCCAAAGGGCACAAGGAATGAAAAAATAACCAATGATAGAGTGTCCCGGTGTCTTATTTTTGCGATCCGTACCATTTGCGTGGAAATAAATGCATAGGGTCAGCCACAAAAATACAAAGGTATTGACGATGTCAAAAACCAGTTTGTTGGGAACCAGGAAAATGCGGGCAAGAAAATGTGCGATAGAACGCCCATTCATATTGAGATATTGTATGTATTCTTTATGTACAATATCTGCCAAAGACTTGCCACCCATGTATGTGTAATCATCTGCGACATAAGGTGTCAGCAGGTTACACATAAAAAATAACAGACCAACAAGGATCAGAAGAAACAGAAACTGTTTTTTCTCTGAGATAAACTTTTTTGTTTTCATGTGTATACTCCTCTTAAACTACTGTAAAGTGAAATGGGCATGGTAGATTGCCCTAACAATTCAGTTTAGCAAATGAGGGAAACACTGTCAACTTATGGGGGCTTTGATTGACTTGACACGGGAAATATGGTAACCTCATTTTGTGAATTTTTGTATTGTTTTCAACGGCAGGGGGAGACAATAGTAGTACAGAAAAAATGGAAAGGACGCAAAGGCGTCTGCAGAATGGAGATTAAATATGAAAATAGGTATCATATCTATCAATGCACATACAAAGGTTTTGAATTTTGCATCACCATTACATTCCTATGCATTTCAGCAGTTTTTGAAAATGCATGGGTATGACAGCGTGATCATTGATTACAAGCCCAACTACTATGGACAGTATAATCCAAGACATCCGCTGTTTTACCAGTGGAAGCATCCAATGAAGAATAAGAAGAAACAGCGCGCTGCCTTGAAAAAATGGCTGAAGCTGTTCTTTAAGAGACAGAAACGCTTTGATAAGTTTCAGCATTTCATCGACACCTATTATGTGACGACGGATAAATGCTACAATCATAAATTGCTGGATACCGAAGATTTGGGATTGGACTGCTATATCTGTGCGACAGATGTTATTTGGAAGTGCAACAAAAAGGCTGGATTTGATCGCGGATTCTTCTTGGCGTGTGATTCCATGAAGGGAAAATATAAGATCGCATATGCGGCAAGCCGAGGTCCGGTTGTCGAGCTGGCAGAGGACAAAAAGCAGGAATTTCTCGGATATATTTCCGAGTTCCAGCATATTTCCGTGCGTGAAAAAAGTTTTGGAGAATACATTTCTTCTATCTCAGGGATCCAGCCAACCCATGTATTGGATCCGGTTCTGTTGTTGGACAAGTCCTTTTACGAGCCGATCATACAGCGTCCAAAGCGTAAGAAAGGCTATGTGCTGTTGTATGTGGTAATGGAGAGTGCTATTCCATTGATCGAGCTGGCAGTTGATTTTGCCGAGAAGCGTGGATTGGAAGTGATCGAACTTAGTGAAAATCTGGCGGATGCACATATTCCGGCAGGAACGAAGCACAAAGTTGTCTATGACATTGGTATTGAAGAGTGGCTTGGATATATGGATGAGGCAGAATATATTTTCACCAACTCCTTCCATGCAACCTGTTTTTCTATCTTGTTCCACAAGCAGTTTTTTGTGGGCAAACGCAATGGCGATAAGATCCTATCCGTAATGGAGATGTTTGGACTGTCTGATCGACGGATCGAAGACTGCTTTGACGGACATGAGTGCATTGCAGAAGACATCGACTATGCGCCGGTTGACAAGCTCCGTGAGGGTTATGTGAAGAGCTCGACAGAGTATATTATCGGGGCGTTGGAAGATGCCAAAAAGGCAATAGACGGTGAATAAGCGTATTACAGGCGCAGGTAGAAATGAGGACTCATATGTGGATAGCAGATAATTGGAAAGACTATGAAGTGATCGACACTTCTAACGGAGAAAAGCTGGAGCGATGGGGAGACTATATTTTAGTGCGTCCGGATCCACAGGTGATCTGGAATACCCCACACGATGCCAAGCAGTGGAAACAGAAAAACGGACATTATCATAGAAGTAATCGTGGCGGTGGAGAATGGGAATTCTTCGACATGCCAAAGACTTGGCAGATCCATTATGGAGATCTGACCTTCAATTTGCAGCCGTTTCAGTTCAAGCATACCGGACTTTTCCCGGAGCAGGCGGTCAACTGGGATTGGTTTGGAAAGAAGATCCGCGAGGCAGGAAGACCGGTCAAAGTGCTGAATCTTTTTGCTTATACAGGAGGTGCGACTCTGGCAGCGGCAGCAGCCGGAGCAAGTGTGACTCATGTGGATGCTTCTAAGGGAATGGTCAACTGGGCAAAAGAAAATGCTGCCAGTTCCGGTTTGTCAGACAGACCGATCCGTTGGCTGGTAGACGATTGCGTGAAGTTTGTAGAGCGGGAGATCCGCAGAGGCAACCGTTATGATGGCATTATTATGGATCCCCCTTCTTATGGAAGAGGACCAAAGGGAGAGATCTGGAAGATCGAGGAGAAAATTCATCCGTTGATTCAGTTATGTACGCAGATCTTATCGAAAGACGCCCTGTTTTTCCTCATCAATTCGTATACGACAGGACTGCAGCCTGCAGTGCTCTCTTATATGATGAACACGGAGATCGTTTCGCAGTTTGGCGGACAGGTACAGGCAGAGGAGATCGGATTACCGGTCACAAGCAATGGATTGGTATTGCCATGTGGTGCATCCGGTCGTTGGGAAGCCTGATTGGAGAGTTCCATGCAAATTAAAAACAAAAAAATAAAAAGAATTGTGACTGCCATCGTATTGCTTGTGCTTGTGATCGCAGGATTGTCAGGCTTGAAAGTGCGGTCGGTCGGTCAATACAAGCAGGAACAAAAGCAGCTGGCGGAGGATCTGTTTGTCACAGATTCGCCAACGGAGAGCAGTCTGCCGCAGGTGAGTGGAGATGGGCTTGCAACGGTGATACCGGAGATAGCGGTACCTTCTTCTGCGAAACCTCAAAAAACGCCTAAGGCAACAGCAACGCAGACGCCGGGGGCGGAGACGGCAACCCCACAAGTGTCCGGAAAAACGGACAAGAGCAAGAGTGCAAAAGCTAAGAGATCAGAGAAGGCAGTTGCGAATAAACAGATGCATAAGCCGTCAGCAAGGCAGACAAGCTCGCCTGTACAGGCAAAGGCGACACCAAAGCCATCCGGTCAGAAACAGGATGGCAAGAAGGATGGACAGGTAGAAGATACTTGTACGATCACGATTCGGTGTGATACTTTGCTGGATCATAAAAGTGAACTGAGTGAAGCGGTCAAAAAGAAAATTCCGGCAAAGGGAATGATCCTTGAAAAAACAACCGTTAAGATCACTTCTACGGAAACGGCATATTCTGTTTTACAAAAAGTATGTAAGGCAGCAGGGATTCATCTCGATGCGGAATACAGCAGTGCCTTTTCAACGGAATATGTACAGGGAATCGGGGAACTGTATGAGAAGGAAGCAGGAGATATGAGCGGATGGCTCTATACGGTAAACGGAAAATTGCCGAATATCGGCGCCTCCAGATATAAAATATCGCCGGGTGATACGGTGGAATGGGTGTACACCTGTGACGGTGCGCTTCCCTGATGGGCGTGCAGGATTGGAATAAGGAATAGGAGTTAGCGATGCAAAGGTCGACATTTGAAAAGAAACATCCCTGGGTGGTGTTTTGTTATGTTATGTCAGTGCTAGTGATCACGATGATCACCATGCATCCCGTTATGATCGGGGTATCCTTTGTCGCTGCACTCATCTATTCCTTTTTTTTATGTGGTAAAAAAGTAGGGAAAATGATGTTTGCGGCTGCCCTGGGGATCGGATTTTTTTCTATGGTGATCCTGCCGTTGTTTCACCACAGCGGTGAGACTCCATTGTTTTACATTAATGACATGGCGGTGACAAAGGAATCGGTCATCTATGGTGGAGTGATGACTTTACTGCTGCTGGCGGTTTTGCTGTGGTTTTTGGTATGGAATGAATTGATGGGACAGGAAAAGTGGCTGTACTTGATCGGAAGAGCGATGCCGTCTATCGCATTGATCGTGTCAATGGTACTGCGGCTTTTGCCATTGCTCAGACATCGATTACAGGATATTGCCGAGGCGCAGAAAGGTCTGCAGGCGCAGGAGCCGGTCAGTGAACGGGGCGGACGGTTACGACATTTTATTGGAAAGAAAGGCGTGAGTGGTCTGCATCAACTGTCGATCCTGATCTCGTGGTCTTTGGAAGATTCGATGGAGACGGCAACTTCGATGGAAACGAGAGGGTATGGCATAAGGCGCAGAAGTTCGTTTCATTTGTATCAGTTTCATCGCTCCGATGCCATATGGCTTGTGTATCTGTTGGCGGTGTCTGGCGAAGTCTTGGTGTTTGTGGCGAGAGGCGCAGTGTCAAGTGCTTATTTCCCTATGATCGAATGGAAGTCGGGGACGGTGGAGACGCTTTTGTGCCAACTGGGATTTGCACTGCTCACCGTCACGCCATGTGCCTATGATATATTGCAAGCTGTATGGGAGCGACACAGAAGAAATGCAGTTCGTGAGCAGGCGTATGAGCAGAAAGAACAGGCATATCTGGAACAGATGTATGGTGTACACAAATAAGGACAGGGTTATTTGATCGTAAGGAGAGAGTATGGCAGCATTATTAGAATTTGACGGCGTAAGTTTTTGTTATCCGCATAGTACGCATAAAGTGTTGCAGGAAGTTAGTTTTTCTGTGGAAGAAGGGGAGTTTGTTGTCCTCTGTGGGGCATCGGGTTGTGGCAAAACGACCTTACTGCGCCATATCTTGAAGAGCCAGATCCCGGTTGGCGTGGGGGAAGGAACGATGCGGTATCGGGGAGAGCCGATCGAGAAGATGGATGATGTCAAAGCGTGCACCTCGATCGCGTATGTAGGGCAGGACCCGGAAAATGGGATTGTCACAGAACGGGTATGGCAGGAACTTGCCTTTGGTTTGGAAAGTCTGGGTCTGCCTGCCGGAGAGATTCGCAGCCGTACAGGAGAAATGGCGGAATATTTTGGAATCAGCCGTTTGTTTCGGAAGGAAACGGCACATTTGTCGGGTGGTCAGAAGCAGTTACTAAATTTGGCGGCAGCGATGGTGATGCAGCCGGAACTTTTGGTGTTAGACGAGCCGACTTCACAGCTTGATCCGATCGGTGCAGAACGCTTTATCGATACTTTGCTCAAACTGCACCGAGATTTTGGGGTGACGATCTTCTTATGTGAACAGCGGTTGGAACAGGTACTTGCCTATGCGGATAAGGTGTTGGTGATGGAGCAGGGAAGTCTGCAAAGCTGTAAGCCGCGAGAGTGCGGCAAATATCTATATGATATGCAAAGTGCGGTATTTCCTGCAGTTCCGGTGGCAAAT
>JALEPA010000059.1 GCA_022766515.1 Lachnospiraceae bacterium
GAAAATTTTGTACTGAAAGCAAAAGATATGGGACTGGACACACTGATCATGGGACTTCGCGATTCCGAAAAGATCCGTACGATGTTAGAGATCCCTGAGACAGAGACAGTCGTATCGGTGATCGCATTGGGATATGCCGAGCAGGAGGCAACCATGCCAAAGAGAAAAGAGCCACAGGATATATTGAAAGTATTCTAAAAAAGAATAGGCAGGATAGAGAGAACCGTCACACAAGTCATCGCGTGGCGGTTTTTGTTGTGACAGATAAGATTTGACAAATATATCCATTACCATATAGAGTGATACTATCACAGTTATGAAATTTTTCTCCTGAATTAAGTCTTATAATCAGGAAGTTACTTTTATATTTTACAAATTTTTCTCCTGAAAAGTATTGACTTGGAGTTGGCTCTAAGTTGTATAATGACACCGTTGTATAGTTGTAAGGAATGGAGGTTTATATGACGATCAATGAGGTTTGCGAAATGTTTCCAATCTCTAAGGACACTTTGCGATACTATGAGCGGATCGGGGTCATTCCGGAAGTGCATCGCACGGCAGGTGGAATACACGATTATAATGAGAGTGATATTTCCTGGGTACAGCATGCGATTTGTATGCGCGAAGCCGGAGTGCCGATAGAGATGCTGATCGAATATGTAAAATTGTACCAGCAGGGCGATGATACGATCTCTGCACGAGGCAATCTGCTCAAGGAAGCGAGAGAAGAGTTGCTGGAGGCAAGAAGAAAAAATGACAGAGCATTGGAAAAATTAAATTATAAAATAGGAAAATATGAAGAGGCAGAAAAGACCGGGGTTTTGAACTGGGATTAAGATGCTGATAGGAGGAAAAAGAAGATGTATTTAGAGAACATTACAGGACCGGAAGATGTCAAAAAATTATCATTGGAACAGCTGCAGAGTTTGGCAGGCGAGATGCGTGAGGCTTTGTTTCATCGCTTGACACATACAGGAGGTCATTTTGGACCCAACTTTGGTGTCGTGGAAATGACGATCGCTATGCATTATGTATTTGAGTCACCCAAAGATAAATTTGTATTTGATGTATCGCATCAGACCTATCCACATAAGATGCTGACAGGCAGAGCCTACGGTTATTTGGATGAAAACAGATTTCATGAGATTTCCGGTTACTCCGAGCCATCCGAAAGCGACCATGATATTTTCACGATCGGACATACTTCTACTTCTGTCAGTCTGGCAACCGGATTGGCAAAAGGAAGAGATGCAGCAGGAAAGACGGGCAATGTGATCGCTGTGATCGGTGATGGCTCCTTGAGTGGTGGAGAAGCCTTGGAAGGTCTTGATTATGCAGGAGAAATGAATTCCAATCTGATCATTGTAGTCAATGACAACGAGCAGTCGATCGCAGAGATTCATGGTGGTTTGTACAAAAATCTGACGGAACTTCGTGAGAGTAATGGAACCGCTTCCAATAACTTGTTCCGTGCAATGGGACTTGATTATGTCTATGTAGAGGAAGGCAACGATATTGAAAAGTTGATCGCAGCATTTGAACAGGTCAAAGATATTGATCATCCGGTTGTTCTGCATATTCACACGCAAAAAGGAAAAGGATACGAGCTGGCAGAGACAAACCGGGAAGACTGGCATTGGTGCATGCCATTTGACCGCGAGACAGGTAAACCAACGATGACTTTTGAGGGAGAGGACTACGGAAGTCTGTCCGGAGAACTCATCCTTGATAAAATGGCAAAGGATAAGTCTGTGGTATTTGTCACAGCGGCAGTGCCGGGTAGTGTGGGATTTCCGAAGGAAAACCGTGACAAGGCAGGAGAGCAGTATATCGATGTCGGTATTGCAGAGGAACAGGCAGTGGCAATGTGTTCCGGTATTGCCAAGAATGGCGGCAAACCAATCTTCGGTACCAATGCAACATTTATTCAGCGTACTTATGACCAGTATTCTCATGATGTATGCATTAATCAAAGTCCGGTCACCACGATCTTGAACTATACTTCCGTGTGGGGATTAAATGATGTGACACATTTGGGAATTTACACAATTTCCATGCTTAGCAACATTCCAAATCTGATCTATATGGCACCAACCAATAAGGAAGAGTATCTTGTGATGTTAGATTGGAGCATTGAGCAGCAGGAGCATCCGGTCATCATTAGTATGCCGGGAAACGGAGTGATCGGTGCCAAGTATCCGGTTGCTGCTTCGTATGATGATGTGCATACTTACCAGATGTGTGAGCAGGGAGAAGAAGTTGCGGTATTGGCACTCGGAGATTTCTTCCAGATGGGACAGGAAGCTGTCAGTGAGATTGAGAAAAAGATCGGCAAAAAAGTTACCTTGATCAATCCACGCTATGCGTCCGGATTAGATGAAAAAATGTTGGAATCCCTGAAGAAAGATCACCGTGTTGTTGTGACACTGGAGGACGGAATCCTCGATGGTGGATTTGGACAGCGTGTGGCATCTTATTATGGTGCAAGCGATATGAAGGTGTTAAACTTTGGACTTAAAAATGACTTTTATGACCGCTATGATGCAGCAAAGTTGTTAGAGGAAAATCACTTGACAAAGGATTTGATTGCAGAGGATGTTTGTGCTATACTTCAAAAATAAATAGGCGTTATCTCACAGATGGCGAGATGGCTATGGAAACGGATAAAGAGATGCCTTACGGATATGGGGCATCTCTTTTTTGCTTAATCTTAATAGAAAATTGCCATAAATTTGACGCTAAATCTGCCATAAATTTGACGCTAATGGTGATTAGAGTAAAGGGCAGATGTTGAAAGGGCATAGATGTTGTTTTGAAATGGGGGACTGTATTGAAACAGAAATGGAAAGAATCCATACTGCTGTTTGCGATCATGTTGCTTGTGATGGGATTGTCGTATGCAGGACTTTCCGGTTGGAAGAGAACACCGCATTTGTATGAATACGATAAGACTGCTCAGGCAAAGCAGGAAAAGCAGATGGAACTGGCGCAACAGGGGGAAGAACGCCAGAACGGAAAAGAACAAAAACAACCGCAAAAAAAGAATACAAAGAACAATAACAATACAGATCGGAAGGAACAGGACACCGATCAAAAGGATGATCAGAATACCTCGGATTCTGATCGCAAACGCCAGGGAACAGATGGCGACCGTTCAATGCGTGGGGATGGCGAAGATGGTGGATCGGATCTGCCGCAACAGTCAGTGATGCCGACAGGTCCGGAGCAAACGGATGCGCCTGTGGATACTCCGACATACACTCGTGTTCCCGCGAGGATGCCTACGGTGGCTCATACGCAGACTCCCGAACCGAAACCAACGCCGAAAGACGAGGTCGTTTCATTGGCATGTACCTGGTCAGACAAAGATGAATTGTTGTATGGCGAGAAGATCGCTACGGATGGCATGAAAGTTGTCGCAACTTATCGTTCGGGTGA
Organism: Lachnospiraceae bacterium; assembly: GCA_022766515.1. GTDB lineage: Bacteria > Bacillota > Clostridia > Lachnospirales > Lachnospiraceae > Butyribacter. The sequence goes on from JALEPA010000059.1 coordinate 3,439, forward strand.
CACAAAGGAAATTGCCGAAAAGGATTATACCGTTCGAGGGTTAAACAACAATTCCGTAGGAAAGCATACGATGACGATCGCCTACGGGGATGTCGAGTGTCGGCTTAGTTACACGATCAATAATTACACGAAATCGTTGGACTATAGCTGGCCAACGAAAGATCAGTGCTATGAAGGCGAGGACATAGAAGATGCCAGCCTGTCTGTAAAGGTGAAGATGGCAGATGGCACGACAAAGACGGTGACCCAATATACGGTATCGGGCATCAATAGTTATTTGACGAACGAGCCGCAGAATTTCAAAATATCGTATAAAGATACGGTGATCAATAAAACTTTTTCGGCGACAGGAAGCTGTACCTTTCATTCGAGAAAAATTTCGATCCACTGCTATTACTATAGCGATGCAGAGATGACGAAGCTGGTAGACAGTCATTCTTATAATGGAGATTATGATTATTTTTCTGATGAAAGGATTAGTCTGAGAGCGTTTACGAATGGTGATCTGGACGATGATGATGCGACCTATAAGAAAAAGAAATATACCTTAAAAGAGGTAAAGGTGGAGGAGGCAGATGGCTCCGGAAATCTGGTTTCCAAATCACTGCCATACTTGGTCAAAGAACGATTTTTTGATGGGATCAGTTTGACGAAAAAATATGTGGTTTCTTAGTCTGTTCCTGCAAGGATAGGATGACAGCCATATATTTTGCGTATAGATTTATGAAAGAAAGGATGAAGGAAATGAGTAGAAAAGGAATGAAGGCATTTGCTGTGTTGATGAGTGGTGCGCTGGCATTATCAATGGCGCCGGCCGGTGTTACACAGGCAGCAAAAACCAGCGGAAAGACAAAAGCAGCGAAGAAGGTTAAGCTGAGCACAAAGAAGCTGACCGTTACAGTTGGTAAGAAAAAGACACTCAAGTTAAAAAATAATAAGAAAAAAGTGAAATGGACCGTTACTTCCGGCAAGGCACGGATCAAGCTGAAAAGCAAGAAGAAAACCAGTGTTGTGATCGTCGGTAAAAAGGCTGGAACAGCAAAGGTACAGGCAAAGGTAGGAAAGAAAAAATACACCTGTAAGGTGTCTGTAAAGGCAGTCAAGAAAGCAACAAAGCCTACAGCGACAAAAGCTGCTGTTACAAAGAAACCGGCAAATACGCAGCCAACGGCAAAACCAACAGCAACACAGGAACCTGAGATTTTGACAGGTATCGCAGGAAAGAATACAACGGATGTCGATCATTTGAGATCTTTGATCCGTACACAGCTTGCTAACGGTGCTACCGTGTCTACCAATTTGGATGATGCTACCGTATACAAATGGGATGCGTCCGGTAAGCTGACAGAGATTTATTGGGGAGAAAAAGGAATCGTTGGCGCTGACATGGCAGATTTCAATGAATTTACTTCTTTGAAAGTATTGGATGTCAACAACAATAAGATTTCCAGCACATTTTACACCAATAAATTGGAAAATCTGCAGGAATTGAAATGCTACGGCAACCAGATCGATAAATTGGTGATCGGTAACAACACCAGTTTTGTAGAGTTGGATTGCCACAACAATAAGATTGCCAATGATCTGGATCTGTCCAAAAACAAGAACTTAAAACGCTTGTATTGTTCTCAGAACAGATTGGCTGTTGTGAATGTAGAGGGCTGTGAGGTGTTAGAAGATCTGGATTGCAGCAGCAACTCTTTGGTAGAATTGCAGGCAGGTGGATTGAAGAATCTCACGGATCTGAATTGCAGTAATAACCAGTTGAAAGGTGATGCATTAAATATTGCGGACAGCACAGCACTTGTTCATTTGGATTGTTCTCAGAACTGTTCCGGTGAAGAGTTCCTTACCTTGAATCTGACAGGATTTACCAATCTGGAAAGCCTGAATTGTTCCGGTAAGATCGTTGAAGACGGTGCATTTTCCGGAGAAGAGGCGATGGAGTTAAATCTTTCTGACTGTACGAAATTGACAGAGTTGAACTGTTCTTATTGTCCTCTTGATGTTTTGGATGTGTCCGGTTTGGAGCAGTTGGAGGTTTTGAATGCATCCGGTTGTAATGTATCAGAAGTATATTTTTCCGGAAACAGTAAGCTGAAAAATGTAAATTTGGCATATAACATGGTTGACACTTTGGAATTTCCGGAGAACAATCAGATCACAACGCTTGATTGCAGTAATAGTGAGACATTGACAGAAATCAATACAACGGTATTGAAGGGGTTAGAGACTTTGTATCTTTCAGACTCTTCTATGCCAATCCTGGATCTGAGTGCATGTACCAAACTGCAGACATTACAGGCAGACTGGGTGATTTTTGGGGATATGTCCGGGGATGCGTCTACACCGGATGATAGTGATACAGCAGATGACAGCGATGCAGAAGATGAGGTTATCGTTCTTGACCTTTCTGCTAACGCAGCATTGAAAGAGATCAATCTGGACAGTACCAATGTTACATCTCTGGTATTGCCTGCAAATGATATTGTGGAGACTTTGATCGTAGCGGGATCTGATGTGAGCCAGTTCACCAATCTGGAAAAACAGGTCGGTTTGAAGATCTTAAATATTGCGGATTGTGAAATTACACAGCTGGATCTGAAAGCGAATGTGAATTTACAGCAGGTAACTTGTACAACAGCACAGAAAGCAGGACTGACAGGCGTTAGTGAGGATCTTATTACCATTGATGACCAGATCGGCGGAGATGATGGAAATACGGATGCAGGAGATGCGTCAGAAGATTCCGGTGAGCTGCCAATGGTGGATCTGTAAATACAGCACAGGAATAAAGAGGTAGATATGGATGCAGTAGAAATGAAGGGGGACATTCAGAAGCTTCAACACGAAGTTGCCAAAGTGATCAAGGGCAAAGACGAAGTGATTCTGAAGGTAATTATGGCAATTCTTGGATCGGGACACATTCTTTTGGAGGATGTTCCCGGTTTGGGTAA
>JALEPA010000255.1 GCA_022766515.1 Lachnospiraceae bacterium
AAAGGCAGACAAGAAGGAGACAACAGCAGATGGGGAAAAAGATGAAAACGCGGCATTCGACCAAAAGATGATCGAGGCGATCGGATCCTTGAAAAAAGGAATGGAAGTAGACCTGAAAAAGCTTACGATCAAGGACGGAGAAACTTCGCCTCCGAAAAGATATAATTCCGGTTCGATGATCTTAGCGATGGAAAATGCCGGACAGTTGATCGAGGAGGAAGAACTTCGTGCACAGATCAAGGGAAGCGGCATTGGAACCAGTGCAACACGCGCTGAGATCTTAAGCAAACTGGTTAATATCCGTTATCTGAAATTAAACAAAAAAACGCAGATCATTACACCGGAATTATTAGGAGAGATGGTGTACGATGTCGTTGATAATTCGATCCGTTCTTTATTGAATCCGGAACTTACCGCAAGCTGGGAGCTTGGATTGACACAGGTGGCAGAAGGACAGATCACGGAAGACGAATATATGGATAAGCTAAACGGCTTTATCACCAGAAGAGTCGACTTTGTTAAGCATACATCAAATCAAACCATGCTGCGTCAAAAGTTTGATGATGCTGCAAAATATTATAAGCCAACAAAGAAAAGGGGGAAATCATAATGTATGATGCATTAAAAAACAGCAATTTATTTAACATGGATGAAACCATTGCTGCAGATATTTTTGAGGGATGGGATTATCCTTGGGAGGTGTTACCGGAGATTGGCGATTTCGTTGTCAAGTTAGGTAATACTTTGTCAGAAGAAGAGTATGACAAGATCGGCGAAGATGTATGGATCGCCAAAACAGCTTCGATCGCACCAACAGCATCGATCACGGGTCCTTGCATCATTGGTAAAAATACAGAGGTAAGACCGGGTGCATTTATCCGAGGCAAGGCGATCGTAGGCGAAAACTGTGTAGTTGGTAACTCCACAGAATTAAAGAATGTGATCTTGTTTAACAATGTACAGGTTCCACATTACAATTATGTCGGAGATTCCATTTTGGGATATAAATCACACATGGGTGCCGGTTCTATTACTTCCAATGTGAAGTCAGATAAGACGAAGGTGACGATCAATTATCAGGGCGAAAAATTGCAGACAGGTCTTAAGAAAATGGGAGCGATTCTCGGCAACTATGTAGAGGTCGGATGCAACAGCGTCTTAAATCCGGGCACAATCATCGGCAGCAATACAAATATCTACCCACTGTCCAGTGTCAGAGGATACATTCCAAAGGGCTGTATTTTTAAGAAGCAGGCTAATATTGTGACCAAAGAGATGTAAGACGAACAAGCCTCATTTTATCGTGGTTTGCAAAGTTTTTAATAAAATTTGTCAAAAAATGTAGACTTAATGAGAATTTTGTGCGAAAATGGTCATAGTACTGCGGACATATATTATGCACTGCAGAGAAAAAGCAAATCGAAAGGAGCATAAAACATGATTTATTCACAGGAAGTAGAAAACATGTGCCCAGTTGCTCAGGGTGTGCATCACGGTGCAGCACCTATCCCAGAGGAAGCAAAATGGGTTCAGGCAAAAGAAGTAAAAGACATCTCCGGTTTCACACATGGTGTGGGCTGGTGTGCACCACAGCAGGGTGCTTGTAAGATGTCCCTCAATGTAAAAGAGGGTATCATCCAGGAGGCACTGGTAGAGACAATCGGATGTTCCGGTATGACTCATTCTGCTGCAATGGCTACAGAGATTCTTCCAGGATTAACAGTTATGGAAGCTCTTAATACAGACCTTGTATGTGATGCGATCAATACAGCAATGAGAGAACTCTTCTTACAGATCGTTTATGGTCGTTCCCAGAGTGCATTTTCTGAGGATGGACTTGCAATCGGTGCTGGTTTGGAAGATCTTGGAAAAGGACTTCGTTCTCAGGTAGGTACTATGTATGGTACTTTGAAGAAAGGTCCTCGTTACTTAGAGATGGCAGAGGGATATGTTACTGCGATCGCTTTGGATGAAGACGATTTGATCATTGGTTATAAGTTTGTGAACCTTGGTAAGATGACAGACTTCATCAAGAAGGGTGATGATCCTAACACTGCTTGGGAGAAGGCTGCAGGACAGTATGGTCGTGTTGACGATGCTGTGAAGCTCATCGATCCTAGAACAGATGAAGAAATCGCAAAATAATATAAAGGAGGCAAACATAACATGGCATTATTTGAATCATATGAAAGAAGAATTGACCAGATCAACGCTGTATTAAACAGCTATGGAATTTCTTCTCTTGAAGAAGCAGAGAAAATCACAAAAGATGCTGGACATGATGTATACAACCAGATCAAAGGCATCCTGCCAATTTGTTTTGAGAATGCATGCTGGGCATACATTGTAGGTGCAGCAATCGCAATTAAGAAAAACTGCCGTCGTGCAGCAGATGCAGCTGCAGCAATCGGTGAGGGACTTCAGTCTTTCTGTATCCCTGGTTCTGTTGCTGATACTCGTAAGGTAGGTTTAGGACATGGTAACCTCGGTAAAATGCTCCTTGAAGAAGAGACAAAATGTTTCGCATTCTTAGCTGGACATGAGTCTTTCGCAGCAGCAGAGGGTGCTATCGGTATCGCTGAGAAGGCTAACAAAGTTCGTAAAGAGCCTCTTCGTGTTATCTTAAATGGTCTTGGAAAAGATGCAGCACAGATCATCTCTCGTATCAACGGATTTACATTTGTTGAGACAGAGTTCGATCCATATACAAACGAGGTAAAGGAAGTATTCCGTAAGTCTTATTCTGAGGGACTTCGTGCAAAGGTAAACTGCTATGGTGCAAACTCTGTACCAGAGGGTGTTGCTATCATGCACAAAGAGGGTGTTGATGTTTCTATCACAGGTAACTCAACAAACCCAACTCGTTTCCAGCATCCGGTAGCTGGTACTTATAAGAAGGAATGTATCGAGCAGGGTAAGAAATACTTCTCCGTTGCTTCCGGTGGTGGTACAGGTCGTACACTTCATCCAGATAACATGGCAGCTGGTCCTGCTTCTTATGGTATGACAGATACTTTGGGTCGCATGCATAGTGATGCACAGTTTGCTGGTTCTTCTTCCGTTCCTGCTCATGTTGAGATGATGGGACTGATCGGTGCCGGTAACAACCCAATGGTTGGTATGACAGTT
>JALEPA010000046.1 GCA_022766515.1 Lachnospiraceae bacterium
GCAGAGAGGTATACTTGCCGACCAGAGCAATCGTCACATCTTTTTCCAGATTTTTCAAAGTGTGAACCATATCCTGCCACTCGCGCATGTCCGGCTCACGGCAGTCTAACTGCAGACATTCGCAAGCAACATCTGCCAGATGCTCTTTCTCCATTGCAAGAGGAGCTTCGTAGAGAGTCTCGACATCAAGGTTCTGCATAACATGCTTGGTTGGAACATTACAGAACAAGGCAATCTTATCATTGATGCCTGTCTCCAAAGGACGCTCTGTACGGCAGACGATGATATCAGGCTGAATACCCATTCCCTGCAATTCCTTAACACTAGCCTGTGTAGGCTTTGTCTTCATCTCTCCGGATGCACCAAGATAAGGGATCAGAGTGACATGGATCAAAATAGCGTTCTCTCTGCCGACATCGTGCTGAAACTGGCGGATAGACTCTAAGAAAGGCTGACTTTCAATATCACCTACCGTGCCTCCAACCTCGATAATGGCAATCTGTGTCTCTTTGCTGCCGTCATTGCGGTAAAAACGGCTTTTGATCTCGTTAGTAATATGTGGGATAACCTGCACGGTACCGCCACCAAAATCACCTCGGCGCTCTTTCGTCAAAACGGACCAGTAGACTTTTCCGGTCGTTACATTTGACTGTTTCGTCAGGCTCTCATCGATGAATCGTTCATAGTGACCAAGATCCAGATCCGTCTCCGCACCGTCATCCGTAACGAACACTTCACCGTGCTGAACCGGATTCATTGTGCCGGGATCGATATTGATATAAGGATCGAATTTCTGCATGGTTACACTGTAGCCGCGCATTTTCAACAATCTACCAAGAGAAGCTGCGGTGATTCCCTTGCCTAGACCAGATACAACACCACCTGTGACAAAGACATATTTGACTGCCATTTGATATCCTCCTTTGCTGTTTAAACCAGTTGTCAATTTGTTGTTAAAAAATGAACCAATATTTTTCTATTATAACCCATATAGTTAGTGATGTTCAACTAATTTTTTAGTTTTCCGATCTAATATATTTTCATTAATCAAAAATACACAGAAATTTCAGACTTTCTTAATAAGTGGGAATGTTGCTTTTTGGGTAGACTAGCCTTATAATAAAGGCAGATATGACAATATAGAGGAGGACTGGATTTTTGGACAACAACAATGGAACAAATCAAAATAGAAACCAAAACAATTCCGGTGGCAATTCCGGACCGGAGAAAGGACAAAACCGTAGAAGCGTGATCGTTTGTCTGGTCGTTGCGTTAATCATGTTTGGCGTTTTTTCTATGATGAACCGTCAGGTAGAAAAAGCAAGAGATCAGGAGATCAGTTATGATAAATTTTTGGAAATGCTGGATCAGGGACAGATCAAATCAGTCACACTGACCTCTGACCAGATTCAGATCATACCAAATACACAGCAAAACAGTTTATATACCGTGAAATATCATACCGGCTTGATCAGTATGGACATTACATTGGTACAGCGATTGGAAAAAGCAGGAGTTACCTTTAATAAAAAGGCAGACAGCTCCAATAGCATGATGTATATGATTGTTTCGACATTGCTGCCGATCCTGCTTTTGTGGGGCGGTTTGTTCTTAGTATTCCGCATGATGTCAAAGAATTCCGGCGGCATTATGGGTGTTGGAAAGAGCAATGCCAAAATGTATGTACAGAAAGAGACCGGTGTCACTTTCCGTGATGTAGCGGGACAGGAAGAGGCAATGGATTCGTTAAACGAGTTAGTTGACTTTTTGCATAATCCGCAAAAATATGCAGAGATCGGTGCGAAACTGCCAAAAGGCGCACTTTTGGTCGGACCTCCGGGAACCGGTAAGACACTGCTTGCCAAAGCAGTTGCCGGTGAAGCCAGCGTTCCGTTTTTCTCATTGTCCGGTTCGGACTTTGTAGAGATGTTTGTCGGTGTGGGTGCTTCGCGAGTGAGAGACTTGTTTAAGCAGGCGCAGGCAATGGCACCTTGTATCATCTTTATTGATGAGATCGATGCGATCGGTAAGAGCAGAGACAGCCAGTACGGTGGCGGCAATGACGAGAGAGAGCAGACATTGAATCAGCTGCTGTCTGAGATGGATGGATTTGACAGTTCAAAGGGTCTGGTCATTCTTGGTGCTACGAACCGTCCGGAAGTTTTGGACAAAGCGTTGCTGCGTCCGGGTCGATTTGACCGCCGGATCATTGTGGAGAAACCGGATCTCAAGGGTCGTGTAGATATTTTGCGCGTACATGCTAAAGATGTTTTGATGGATGAGTCCGTTGACTTTGAGGAGATCGCATTGGCAACAAGTGGTGCGGTTGGTGCGGATCTTGCCAATATGATCAACGAAGCAGCGATCATGGCAGTGCGCAGTGGACGCCGTGCGGTTAATCAGAAAGATCTGTTTGAGGCAGTGGAAGTGGTAATTGCAGGTAAAGAAAAGAAAGACCGTATTTTGGGCAAGGAAGAAAAGCGCATCGTGGCGTACCATGAGACGGGTCATGCGCTTGTTACTGCATTGCAGAAAAATGCAGAACCGGTGCAAAAGATTACGATCGTGCCAAGAACGATGGGATCGCTTGGTTATGTGATGCAGGTGCCGGAAGAGGAAAAATACCTTATGAGCAAAGACGAGATCCTTACCAGGATCGTTGGCTTATTCGGTGGTCGTGCTGCAGAGGAACTTGTTTTTGATTCGGTTACGACAGGCGCGTCAAATGATATTGAAAAAGCAACATCATTAGCGAGAGCGATGGTAACACAGTATGGTATGTCGGAGAAATTCGGTCTGATCGAGTTGGAATCCGTACAGAACCGTTACTTGGATGGCCGTACCGTCATGAACTGCGGAGAAGCGACCGAGGCAGAGATCGATCAGGAAGTAATGAAGATCCTGCGCGAATGTTATGAAAAGGCGAAATCATTGCTGGCAGGGGATCGCGAGACACTTGATCAGTTAGCAGAATATCTGATCAAACACGAAACGATCACCGGCAAAGAGTTTATGAAGATATATCGCAAGGTAAAGGAAATCAAAGAACCGGAAGGGGATCATTATGATCTGCTCGTCATGGATATTGATGGCACATTATGCGGCTCAGACCGCCAGGTTTCCGAAAAGACGAAGAATGCAATTCTGGATGCGCAGAAGCGTGGAAAGACGATGGCGATCGCATCAGGACGGTCGATTGCCGGAATCCGACAGATTGCAAGCACGGTCGGTTTGGAACAGTTTGGCGGCTATGTCATTGCCTACAACGGCACAACGGTCATTAATTGCAAGACGGGAGAGTGCATTTATAATCAAACACTTCCAAAGGATCTTGTTGCACCGATCGTACAAGCAGCAGAGCAGCTTGGTGTAAGCATTATGGCATACCGTGACAGCCAAAAGGAGCTGTTGGTAGCCAATGGAGTGACACCTTATGTCGAAGCAGACGCCAAAGCCTGTCAGGTACAGATCAGTGAAGTGAAAGACTTTGTCAAAGCTGTCACTTTCCCGGTCAACAAGATATTTGTCTCAGGAGAGCCGGATAAAATGAAAGAAGTTGAACGAGCAATGCAGCGTATGTTTGGTGCGCAGTTGAATGTATTTCGTTCCGACCCTTATTATGTAGAGTTGTTACCAAAATATATCGATAAAGGTGTGGCGGTTGATAAACTGGTGAAACATCTGGATGTTACGAAGGAGAAGACAATCTGCGTAGGAGACAGTAACAACGATCTGCCAATGTTGCGTTATGCGGGACTGGGTGTTGCAATGGGGAATGCAGCAGACAGTATTAAAGAGCAGGCGGATTTTGTTACGGGCAGCAATGACGAAGATGGTATTGTTACAATTATTAGCAAATTTATGACACCAAAGGATGAAGATGGGGGAGAAAATTAAACAATGAACACAGAAAAACATTATTTGGAGAGACTTTTGGATCCTGCTGATAGAGATATGATCGAAAAGGAGGAGCACTTTTCTCAAGTAATGATGATGTACTCTTGCGCGATCAGAGAGGTTCAGACCAAACTGGAGGTGCTGAACGATGATCTGACCTCGCGCTATCAACGCAATCCAATACACAATATCAAGTCGCGTATCAAGACACCGATGAGTATTGCGAAGAAACTGGAAAAGAAAGGACTTCCGGTTTGCGTGGATTCGATTCGTGGCAACTTAAATGATGTGGCGGGCGTACGAGTGATCTGTTCTTTTGTGGATGATATTTATACGATTGCAGAAATGCTTACTTCACAGACAGATATTACGCTCATACGACAGAAGGATTATATCGAGCATCCGAAGAAAAATGGCTACCGAAGCCTGCACTTGATCATAGAGATTCCGGTATTTTTTGCCGATATGATGCGCCCTATGCGTGTCGAAGTGCAGATACGAACGATCGCTATGGATTATTGGGCAAGTCTGGATCATCAGCTTCGTTATAAGAAGGACAACATGGATCCAAACTATTTGCGTGAGATGGAGACGAGATTGAAAAAGTGCGCAGATACGATTACAGAGACTGACATGGAGATGTTAGATATTCGTAAAAACATTTATGGATATCGTATCTGATCTGCCGGATGTCAGCGGGAACAAACGACAAAAGGGGAAAACAAATGAAAAAGATGAAAAAGTGGCTGGTAGTGTTCGCATTGGTGCTTTTGGCAGCAGGAATGTCAGGAGGTCATGCGCAGGCAGCAGTCAAGGATGTAAGCCTTGGCGCGGCTGGACAGGATTCCGGTACACCGTTGCAGATGTACTTGGGGGATACCGGAAAATTTGTCTTAGATACGACAAGTGTGAATTCACCGGTTTATGCAATTCGTGATCGGATCACTAAGGTGACCTATTCTGCCTGGGATTGGGAGAATAATGTACAGGTGGAGGCCGATGGTTCCTATACAACAAAGGCAGTAGGCGACAGCCGCGTGGAAGTCACCGTCATGGGATATGCATCCGATGAGGAAAATGTGTTTGGCGAAAAAGTAGAACAGGAACTTATGACGCTCAACTATTATGTATCGGTAACGATTGATTGCTCCGGCGCACGGTTGGCAAAATCAAAAGTGACTTTTTATCGATATGACAATACCGGGTATGCGGATTCCTATGAGGAGATTGCCGTACTAGGTGTGGATCAGTTGGCAGGCAATGAGGATGCTGTGAATTTTTCGTATGTCAGTTCTAACAAAAGTACAAGCGTGAGGTGCTATCTGGAAAACGGCAAACTTCATGTGGAAGCATATGCGGCAGGAAAAACAACGGTTACGATCACGCTGGGCGGAAAAAAGCTTACCTTGCAGGTGCACGTTATTGATGTCAAATTAGTGGGAAGTAATTCCCGTTATGTTGTAAAGGGTAAGAAAACGGTGCTTAAGA
>JALEPA010000067.1 GCA_022766515.1 Lachnospiraceae bacterium
CGCAGAGGATCTAACGATTTCCAGGCACTTTGGAAAAATCCCACCATGACCTGCGAGCTATCCGTATTGGTAATACCGCCTTTCAAAGACGGGAACATCCAGATTCCAATAATAGCAAACGGAAGGACCATTGCCAAAATAACCGGAAGACATTTTCCTTTTTCTTTCGTTGCGATCCGAAATACCAACAGGAACACAAGCATCGCCAGTACGATCATGCCTGCATATCCGGTATGACACAATACGATCCCGGTAAACACAGGGATCAATCCGTAGAGTGTCTTCCAATGATCTTCAAATAAATATTCATAAACGCAGTAAAAAAACAGCGGAAGCAGTACCATCGAAAGTGTTCGAGGCAGATTTCCTTCCACGAACAATGCCATCAGATTATTAGGCATAAAAAACCAAAGAATTCCAAAAAATCCACCTAATGCCATTCTCTCTTTTTTCACGCCAATATACAGCCAGCTCAGTGCACCCAAATAAAATACCAGACCGACAAACATCAGATAACCATTTAGGTCCACTCCCCCTGCAAGTGCCTGACACATTGCAAGGAAATACACCGGAAGTGGTGCCCAATAACGCATCATCTGCACACCATTGTACCAGTAACGGTCATACAACGGATACCAGTTGCCATGCTTGATCTGATCTAACAGCACACTTCCTTTATAGACATGACACATCGTGTCCGAACCAACCGGATAGTTACCACCAATGTAAATGACCCAGACGATCCCCACTGCCAACGCTGCATATACTAAGATCCAAATCCAAATTGCTAATTGCTTTTTCAAAACTTCTGCTCCTTTTTGCTATATGGTAAACTGCCTGTAACACGGCATCTGCAAAGCACTGTCTTTGCACTTATTCTTCCATAATATCATCTACAATATCGTCTATGATCGTGTTGATCTTATCGCTGGTATTTCGCCGAAGCTCCTGGATAAAGGAACGATCCTGCTCAAAACTGATCACATAAGCTCTGGTAGGCGTCTCACTGCACTCCATCTTCATTAATGTTCCACCCAGATTATGCACGATCTCTCTAATATCGTAAATAAAGTAATCCGCAATATTTTCCAAAGTTGGAACAGTATGATCGAATGGCGGAATGTCGTTCATCACTTTATTTTGATACTTGTCAAAATACTCATCAATTGCCGTCTCAAACTGATCAAACTGAATAAATTCATCGTTATCCACTAAGATCTGAACAACAAATTCCCAGGTATGGGGATGATTCTGTCCTGCTTTTCCATTGATGATAATATAATGGTTTGCGTTCAAATAAAATTTGAATCGATATTCACGATACAAGGTATTACTTGCGTTCATCTTCCTGTCCTCCCTGTTGTTTGAGCGACTCCGCGAAAAGACGATAGGTGTCTTGCAGATCCGCTTCCGGTCCGGCAATATATTCCGATACCAGCCGGATCTCATTCTCAATCACGATCCGGTTACATGCCTCTACAGCCTGCTCTGCCGTATAACCGACAAATACCAGAGTCAACTGCCAGCCATCATCCGTAAAACGAATAACCTTTTTATCTAACAAAAGCTGTGCCTGTTCCAAATACCGCTTGCACAATCCTTCACTCTTAAAATGCAATGCAACAAATGTCACTCTTGCGACATGTTTCTTTTGCAATTTTTTCAAAAAGACCGGCACAAGCGCCTCATGAAACAGATTGTGCCTTGTATGATAATAACTGTAGCTGCGGATCGTATCCTCCAGATCGTCAATCTTGCGATATTGATCTTCTACCTGTTTGGTCAATCGGTCATTCGCCGCATTGGCTCTCGCGATCTGCGTTGCAAAGATCAACGCCACCAACAGCAGGCAGATCAGCACGACCGCCATAAAGATATAGATCGAAATTTTAGATAACAACAGGTCATTGTTGTCCAAAATAACCGTCTCATTGGTCAACAGACATATTTTATACTCTGCGCCACCATACTCAAACACTACACCGGATGCCACATAGCGGTCTGCGTCCACCTCTATGATCTCATGCATGACATGGTTCGTTGTCAAATGATTGTAAAACGAATTGGCAGAATCCGTCGCATAATAGGTTCCTGTCGTAAATCCTTTATAACGGTTTGTCTCCGTGATATCCTTGACAAACAATAACGCCTGATTTTTGGTCAAAGTCCAGTATCGTTTGCCGGAGTGATCCAACGATCCCAGGATATCGCTTACGATCTCCTCATCACTTCTATTCTTTTGTAGATTTATCTGGTCCAAAACCAGCTGCACATATGCATCCTGCTGACTCGCATACACTGACAAAATGCT
>JALEPA010000106.1 GCA_022766515.1 Lachnospiraceae bacterium
TATCTGCTTTTTTGCATCTGAAACATTATCTGCCTTAACGGATGCAAAACTCAAAAAAATCACCGGGTAAGTCCCCTGTAAATCACGATATTGCTTATCTTCCCAGATATACAATCCTTCAAAAAGATCGTTACGGTCTGAATAGCAATTTGAGAAAAAACAATTGAGCATGCTCATATTTAATGTTTTTCCAAACCTTCTCGGACGAATAAGCAATGTGATGTCATCATCAGCTTCCCACCATTCCTGAATAAATCGGGTTTTATCTATGAAAAAGCAATTTTTTTCACGCATAGTCGCATAGTCCTGTCGACCGATGCTAATTTTTCGTGCCATCTACTCACCTCTACGCTTTCCTGCTATCTGTTACGAATCATTCTAACTTCTTCTATTGTGCCAAAAAAAGTCCCATATATCAAGCAAATCGCCTAATATATGGGACTCATTATTGTTTGTCTTACCGTAATCTATACGATGCGTTGCGAAGCCGATCCAGCCTCGTCACTCTCATCAGATTACTCACCCAAATCGTAGATCTTGATGCTCTTAATGGTTGGTCTACCACTAAATGCAATTGTCAAGTATGGGTTATCCTCGCTCAGGTTCAATCCGGCATCTTTCAGCTTGATGATCTTTCCTGCGAAGTCAGCATAGTCGATATCAACATCATCTACAAACTTAGCAGAACTGTTGACACCCAACTGAATATGTCCGATGTTATCTGCATCTTCAGGTTTTACATTATTTGGATCCAATGTTGCATCGTCAAATGTTACAGAGATTGCAGGGTTCTTATACTTGCTGACATCAAACTTCACGAATGACTGGTAACCGGTTGCATCGAATGTGATCTCTGTTGTATCACCATCAATCGTTGTCGTAGTATTGCTTTCCGGAACCATCTTAGTAGCTACATCAGGATCTTCTGCACTTGTCTTATCAGCATTAGCTGCATAACGATTTGGACCATATGCATAGTCTCCACCGTTCTTATACCAAGTACCGTTCCACTCCCAAACCGGCTTGTTCTCGCCAATTTCGATAACTGTACCTGAACTGTCAGACTTACAGGTGTTCTTTGTAATGCTTGTATCACCGTTTGCACCGTTGATCAAGTTGAAATATTTTGCTACATCCTTAAACTTCAATGTTGCATTTGCTCTGTCGAAGTACTGTCCTGTCTCCCAGAGAACCGGTACAGAAGAGTACTGCTGGCATACCTTAAAGGTATCATTAAACCAATGTGTTACACTTCCTGTAACTGTCTGTGGACTACATACACCACACTCGCCGATGATCAATCCATATCCCTCATCTACAAATCTCTGTAACTGAGCGAAATAATCGATCGTAGCCTGTCTGTCTCCGTATGTGTAATCTCCGTTACCACCATCACCGCAGAAATCCCAAGGTGTGTAGTAATGTACGGATACGAACAGCTTCTTAACATCTTTGTTCGCATCATCTGTTGGCATAACAAATCTTGCATCTACTGTCTTACCAAAATTTGTGTTGTAACCTGGGATCAACAGATGACGGTATGTATTGTTACCACCTGTCTTACGGATAACATTAACAAATGTCTGGTTGATCTTATTTGCCATCTCGTATTTCTCTGCTGTCTTCAAGTTACCACCAATGCCTGTTTCACCATCAACACTAGGTGAAGAATATCCATTTGAATAAATTGTATCATTCAAACGGTCACCGATCTCCTCGTTAGCTCCTTCAAAGATCAAATGATCAGAGTAGCCTTTGAAACGCTCTGCGATCTGTGTCCAATACCTCTCGTAACGCTCCCATGCTTTCGCACGAACTTCTTCGTTTGCTACCTTCTTATTATTCTCATCACGCTTGCAGGCACCAAACTGTCCCCACCAGCCGTTATCCCAATGGTCATTGATGATGACATACATACCATTGTTCAATGCGTAGTTGACAACTTCCTCAACACGGTCAAGCATCTTAGCATTGATCGTATAAGTTCCGTCATCATTGTCACCGTTTGTCCAAGCTACAGGAATACGAACAGTGTTGATACCATAAGAATGAAGGGTATCTAAATACTCCTGTGTGATTGCTGCATTATCCCAGCCTTTATCAAACCAGGTACGGTCTACAGTTGCATAGTCTTTTGCTGCTACACTCTTCTTTACAGACTGACCGTATATAGCCTCTAAAGTATTACCAATATTGATACCCATACCCATCTCAGTAGCTACAAGCTGCTGTGCGGACATGTTTTCACGAACGGTACCGTTATCCTTAGATTTGATCTCTGTTCCATCAGATAGAGTAACTGTCTTCTCCTCGCCGATGTTAGACTTATCATTGTAAACATACTTTACAGCATCCTTCTCAGTTGGAACGCCTGTAATAACTGCCTCCGGATCCGGAGTTACCGTAGCAACCGGTGTAGCTGTAGGTGCTTTTGTTGCTGTAGGTGTTTTTGTTGCTGTAGGTGCCTTTGTTGTAACCGGTGCCTTTGTCACTGCTACTTTCTTTTTAACAACAACAACGGTTGATTTCAAAGTCTTAGTCTTTACCTTCTTAGAACCTTTGGCAATATATTTCACCTTAACTTTGATCGTAGCCTTACCAGCCTTCTTAGCAGTTACTTTACCCTTCTTGGATACAGTAGCCACCGACTTCTTGCTGGTTGTCCACTTCTGTGATTTGATTTTCTTCACATTTTTCTTTGTGATCTTGAGAGTCTTCTTCTGACCCACTTTGAGAGAAGCTTTCGCTGGGCTAAGCTTCAAAGTTACTTTCTTTGATGCTGCACTTGCCTGCAGGCTGCTCATACTGCTTCCTGTAATGATCAGTGCTAAAGTCATCAATACTGCAACGATTCTTTTTGTGTAACGCTGTTTCATTGTAACTATTTTCCTCCTTTTTTTATATTGGCTAAAATGCAACAACTGCTTTTTAGCATGTTTTCTGCATTTTGCATATACGATTATATCATTTTGTCTCTTCTTTTTCACTATGTTTTTTTGTCATTTTAAACATGGTTTTTTCTATCTTTCCAATTAGAACATTCTTCTTCCTTTTTCCGGTTCTAATTTCTTTTGCCATTCGACAAAAAACCGCGATAACGATTCAGACAGCCTGCGATCTCAAAGGCTCGCGGCATCGCCATATCTCCGCCATTTCCTATGCTGAGTGCATCCAATCCTTTCTTCTCTAAAGCATCTGTCAGTTCGCTTACCACTTGGGACACTTTGATCGTCTTGCCTGCATATTTTTCTAACACATACACCAATGATTTTGCGATAGCATACATCTGTTCCGCATCGACTACCTGCTCCAAATAACGCAAATCAACATTCGTCTTATTGACAGCAAAACCATCCGTTCCCATCACCTTAATCTTCGTTCCACGATTTTTACGGTCAGCGGATGGCACCGCTTTCGGAACCGCGATCGTATGCTCCTGCCCTACCGGATATTTTCCCGCATCGGATGTATCGCTAAGCGGATACTTGCTCGCTTCCTGTTTTGCCATGTCAGTGATCTCCTTTGGCTGGTAACTGTCCATTTGCACAATCGTATCTGCCACATGGAAAAAGGCACCACAGCTTCCTGCCACCAAAATCGTTGACACGCCTTGCTGTTCATACAAACCTCTCACCCGTTTGATAAACGGTATGATCGGTTCATCTCCTGCCGCCACAACCTTTTCCATCAGTTCATCACGGATCATAAAGTTAGTGGCACTCGTATCTTCATCGATCAACAACACTTTGCTGCCGCACTCGACCGCCTCAACTACATTTGCTGCCTGTGATGTCGAGCCGCTGGCATCCTCACTGTTGAAATCACCGGTGTCTCTTCCGGTTGGCAGATTACGGATAAAGGCACTGATGTCTTTGTGATGAATACTCCGTCCATCTTCCGAGCGGATCTTTGCTGCGCTGCTCTCCATTGCCACATACTCCCTGCCATCCCCGGAAATGTGCGGATAGACCGCTTTTTCCAAAGTCTGCAGCAAGGTGGACTTGCCATGATAACCGCCGCCCACGATCAAAGTGATACCCTGTGGGATCCCCATTCCTGCGACGGTACCTTTGTGCGGAAGATTCCATGTCACTTCCATTGACGCCGGTGAGTGGAACGGTACGGCATTTTTCATTGGTCGCTCTGACACTCCGCTTTCTCTTGGCAAAATGGCATCATTTGCCACAAAAGCGACAAGTCCCTCCGCCTGCATCCTGTCGCGAATGTATTTCTGGTCATCCGCAAGGTCAATGGCTTTTTGCAATGCTCCCTGCGATATATTGGCAAAGACACTTGCTTTTTCCACCGCCTTTGGCAAAAACTGGTACAAAATTTTGTATAACTCGCCCGCATTGATACTTCGCCCATTTGCCGGAAAACCTACTGCGAGACGAAGCAGAATGTCTCCGTTTCGCTCGTTGACATGACAGGCACTTCTCTCAATCACTTCCTGTCCCGGTCGGCTGATCGCGATCAGACCGCTTTTGCCGGAACCTTTTGCCTTGAAGCTATACGGACTGCTCTCCCGATAAAATAATCGCAACAAATGATCTTCAAGTGCGATGCGGCGGTGTTTCTCCTGATAATACTTTACCGGAAATCCTGCTTTTGCGCCCGAAATTTCCAGGGAAATGCGCGAAGGAGAGGCGAACGGATCTCCCTGCACTTTATCAATATGTAAGGTATAGATTCCAAATTGATAGCTGCCCTTGAGGCTTTTGTATGCCGGATAACCCTTGTGGTCAATGGAATCTAATGGTGTTTTTAATCTTTTCTTGGAGTACCTCTTTTCTGAACTTTTTTACAAAACAAGTATAACACAACTCCTTTGGCGTGACCATGTAGGGGCGGGGGAGCGGGGAAGAATATATTATTTTTTGTAAAAAATTATTGCATAACGGATATTTAATGATATAATTTGAAAAGTTGTCAATTCGACTCATTACATTACGAAAATTTACATATGATTACGGAGGATAGTGTGAAAACTACCGCTAATGCAGTATTTTTCGCACGGGCTATTTGTGCCGCAGGCGTCACAAAGCAGCCTGGATCGCAGAGCAAAATTTGATATTTTGCTCGTGATCCTTCGACGCGGAGCGTCTGCGGAATGGAGGATTATGATGAATCATTTCACAAAAGATTGGTGGAAAACCTTTGCGTTGATGCTGGGTTCTGTTATTTTAATGGGATTTGGCGTTTCGCTCCTGGTGTTGACGGAAATGGGAACGGATCCCTGCTCGGCAATGAACTACGGTATTGCTCGTACCCTTGGATGGAGTTTTGGTAACTATCAGTTACTGTTCAATACCGTCTTGCTGATCTTGGTCGTAGTGTTAGACTGGAAATTGATCGGCACCGGTACGATTGGAAACATGGTCGTAGTTGGCTATTCCGCTGACTTTTTCGGGTGGCTGTGGCGTTCTGTCTTCCATATTCCGACACATTTGCCACTTGCTATACGAATTGCGATCCTTGTTCCTGCACTGTTATTATTTGTAATCGCCGCTGCAAGTTATATGCATAGCGGGCATGGCATGGCTCCTTATGATGCAGTTCCCTTTGCCTTGACTGAAAAGATCAAGCAAAAAACAGGCAAAGATTGTTTCAAGCCGGTCCGCCTATCCATTGATCTTATTGCAACGGTACTTGGCTTTGCAACGGGTGGCGAAGTTGGTGTAATGACGATATTAATGGTCGTGTTACTCGCTCCGGTTGTGGAACTGGTCGGACATTTATTTGAACGCTGGGGAATCGGCAAACAAAAAGAGCAATGCTGATATCATACCGCCCCTGCCACACAGACAGGAGGCGGTATTCTTCGCATTGCTCTTTTTATAAAAATTATTTCTCACTGTATAATGCATCGCCAAAAATTACTTTAACAATTCTTGCAAAGCAAAATGCCAATTTCGCTCTTGCTTACCAATTCATCAGTTCTTTTGCCGCATCAGCGATCAATTTCGCACATTTGCGGTTGGTCTTTTCCGTCGGATGCCAAAATGTTCCCAAACCATCCGCTTCATCCTGCTCCGGCAACTGCACAAAACAGATCTTACTTTCCGGATTCGCCTGATCAAAACGCTTTACAGCATCGGAGATCGGTCCGTTTAATCTCTGGTCCATCGCCCCGATCGTACACAGGATCGCTGCTCCCGGATTTTTCTCCTGCACCATACCAAGCATATCTACATAAGCATCTTCAAATTCTTTCTGACGCTCCGGAACGTCTCTGGTATAGCTTGCATCATTGGTTCCCAAATATACGATCACCAACTGTGGATGGTACTCTTCAAAGCTCCATTTTTCCCACTGATCCACAGGATTTGCAAAGTAATCACGCTCCAATCCCGCATCGGTATACCGGTACAGATATGGCATCAACCAGGAATCATCCTTTTCGGCATCTTCTTCATCACCAATGTAACTGGTGATCACGCCTTTGCCATTCCAGGACACCAAATTAGCTTCCGCGTCCAAAAGCTGTGCCGTCATCAGTGAGTAAGATTTCATCGGATTTTCTTCTGCGGTATTTAACTCCAGCACCTCAACATTGCCTTCAACGCCATAACCACAAGTAATGGAATCGCCAAAAAATTCTACCACTCTCTCTTTGTGCTCAGGTGGTGGCAATAACCCTTCCTGTCCCGGATGATTCGCATCGGAAATCTCCAACTCCACAATTCCGCACGCTGCATACTCTGCTTCTGTATATTTCATCAAAGTGATCTGTCTGCTGGCAGTCTCTTCGCCCTCATACAGCACAATGTCCTGCTCATCCTGATCCAGGCAAATACGCTTTGCCGGCTGCGTTTCATCATCTACAAACACCGCAACCCATGCATATTCCAGCTTGGAATGTGTCGACGCATTGCTCCGTATCTTTGCCACTGCTTTCGTTCCGGTAAAGCAGAAAGAAATGGTTGTTGCAGAGTATCCCAAATATCGGATTCCCTCTCGAAATACGGTTCGTCCTGTCACTCTGACATGTTTCTTATCTGCTTGAAATTTCATGGCATCCTCCATCTATTCTCCGAAGAGCAGAACCCTTCGGAGTGTTTTTTTATATTTTTTACTCTACAGTAACTACTTTTGCCAGGTTTCTTGGCTTATCTACATCTAAGCCGCGATCCATAGAAACAAAATATGCAAGAAGCTGTAATGCCGCTGCTGCCGGGAATACCATGAACTCATCTGCCATTTCCGGTAACAAAAGGACATCTGCATACTCGGCATCTGCCATTGCGATCGTCTCCTTCACGAACAATACTACGCTCGCACCACGAGACTGTACCTCGCGGATGTTAGACAACTCTTTATCCTTGAGATTTTCCTGTGTTACTACTGCGACTACAGGTGTATCTTCTGTGATCAATGCGATCGTTCCATGTTTCAACTCACCGGAAGCATAAGCCTCGGTGTGCATGTAAGATACCTCTTTTAACTTCAAAGCACCTTCCAGCAAAATAGAATAATCCAATCCACGACCAAGCATGAATGCATCCTTTGCCTCAAGCATCTTTCTGGCAATCTTGTGGATATCTGTCTTTTTCTCCAATACCTGGCTCAATTTTGCCGGGATCTGCATAATATTTTCTACAAATGCTTTCTCTTCTTCGTCACTAAAGACGCCGCGCACTTTCGCCATACGGCCGATCAAAAGCATCAGTGTTTCTACCTGTGTCGTATAAGCTTTGGTACTTGCTACTGCAATCTCCGGTCCTGCCACTGTATACATTACATAATCGCTTTCTCTGGCGATAGAAGAACCTTTTACATTGATGACTGCAATACTCTTTGCACCCTGCTTACGCGCATATTTCAACGCTTCCAATGTATCAATCGTCTCTCCGGACTGTGAAATTGCCAAAACCAATGTCTTGTCATCGATCACCGGATCAGAGTACATAAATTCTGAAGCATACTCTACGGTCATCAGCATATGCAGCTTAGACTGTACGACTGATTTTGCGATCAATCCGGCATGCATCGCTGTACCACACGCAACAACGCAAATACGCTCGCATGATTTTAACACATCATCCGGAATACCATCTGCTGTCAAGTCGATCTTGCCATCAACGATACGAGAATCCATCGTTGCCTGTAATGCTTCCGGCTGCTCCATGATCTCTTTTTCCATATAGAAAGGATAGTTGCCTTTTCCATCGCGAGAAGTATCCCAATCGATCTCCAAGAACTTTGTCTCCTGCTCTTTTCCTTTCAGATCGAATACTTTGATCGTGTCTTTGTGAAGCTCAACGATCTGATACTCAGGTACTACCATGTACTCTTTCGCATGAGAACCTAATGCAACTACATCAGATGCCAACATTGTTCCGTCTTCTGTGATCGCTGCTACGATCGGGCTGACATTACGGATTGCATAAATAACATCCGGCTTATCATCAAACATTACAACCAATGCAAATGTTCCTTTTAAGTTCTTGACGGTCTGCGCGATTGCCTTATGAGGATCTCCCTCATAGTAACGGTTCAGCACACCTGCTACTACTTCTGTATCCGTCTCAGACTTCAATTCCTTGCCAAGCATGAAATGGTCGCGGAGCTCTTCATAGTTCTCTACGATTCCATTGTGTACCAAAAGTACATTTCCCTGACGATGTGGATGTGCATTTTCGTCGCTAACGCCACCATGTGTTGCCCATCTTGTATGACCGATTCCACAAGTTGCCTGTTTCTTGTCATTTGCACATACTTTACGCAGATCTGCTACTCTTCCTGCGCATTTACGGATCTTTGTCTTACCCGTCTCACCATTGAGTGTTGCGATTCCCGCACTGTCGTATCCACGATACTCCAACAACTCCAACGCATCCAGCAAAAAGTCTGTCACCGGACGCACTCCGTTATAACCTACGATTCCACACATAATAACCTCCGTTCTGCTATCTTTTTCTGATAGCGGTGCATATTAAATTGTACGCCTTAATGTCGAACGAAGAACTGTGTCATATCTCATTCCAATTACTGTTTTATTTCATCCCGCCTGTATTGAATTTGTTTTGCAGTTACCCGCATATTTGCCAACACATAACGCACCGGGAAATACGGAGAGACATCCGCCGAATTTTCGATAATCTCTCACCTCGTCAGCCTGCAAGCCAGTCATACGAAAGCTTGCTTTTTTATACTATCGTACACATTCTGTAGGCTCTGGCGCTAATTTTTATGGAATTTTTGTCACAGACCACCACGCTCTGCATTAAGGTCCTTTGTACAATATAAAGTCTTTGCCTGTATTTGTCAAGATTTCTACACCTGTATTTGCTAAGATTTTCGCATATTTTCGCTAATTATTTAAGCGCATAATTTATATCGATCACAAGATCATTTGCTCCTGTAAACTATAGTTGACGAGGGCGTTTTTTCGTTTATAATGAGGGATATAGTAAATTTAGAGATCAGCTAACCGAATAGCACCAATAGAAAACGAGGTATTTATGGCAAAAAACACAGAATATGAATTTGAAGAAACAATGGTCACTTTGACGGATGAAGACGGCAGAGATCGTGATTTTTATGTTGATGAGATTTATGAAGTGGACGATCAGCTGTACGCAGCCCTGATTCCCGGCGATGTAGAAAATGTCACGGAGTATTATGTTTTTCGTATTCGAGATCTGGGAAATGATGATTTTGAAATGGAAGACATTACGGATGAAGAGGAATATGACGCTGCTGCAGATGCTTACGAGGAGCGTCTGGATGCCAGAGCATGGAATCAGGTATTTGAAGACTAAGGTGTCACAAGATTGGAATCAAAAAAACTAAGGGGACAAAATCAATGTTTTGCCCCCTTTTATTTGCTTTTTTACGATAAAGCTTGCATTTATTCATGCATACTAATCCTAATAAATCGGAGCTATTCAACATACTAATTTTGATAAATTGACGCTACTCATCGTACTGATCCTGATAAATGATCGATGTGCGAACCTGCTCTGCTGTCTCTGCATCTGCCAATGCTGTGATGATCTGCAAACCAAATTCAATACAGGTTCCCATTCCACGACTGGTGATAACCTTTCCATCTACGACTACCGGCTGCTTAACATACTGACCGCAAACCAGCTTGTCAACAAATCCAGGGAAACATGTCGCTTTATGTCCCTCTAATATTCCAAGATCACCCAATACGGTTGGTGCTGCACAAACTGCTGCCAGCCATTTTCCTTCCTGTGCGAAACGGCAAAGCTGCTCACCCAACTGCTTATGTGCCTTTAAGTTCAATGTGCCCGGCATACCACCCGGCAGGATCAACATATCTGCAGCATCAAAATCTACTTCCTCAATTAATGCATCTGCCACCAAAGTTACGCCATGCGAACTTGTGACCTGCTTGTTTCCGGTAATGGAAACCATTGCGATCTCAATCTTTGCGCGTCTCAAAAGATCAACCACAGTCAACATCTCTACTTCTTCGTGTCCCTCTGCCAAAAAAATCAGTGCCTTTGCCATCGTTATCCTCCTTCTCTACCTATAAATATACGGTCTCAATTACTTAACCGTTCTCGATGTGGTAACTCACCACATTACGAACATTTTTTGTAAATTAAACGAAAAACGAGAATTCAAAGCGAATCCTCGTTTTCTCTAAGCTGCTAACGGGATTTGAACCCGTGGCCTCCGCCTTACCAAGGCGACGCTCTACCTCCTGAGCCATAGCAGCACTCAACAATCGCTATTATATTATATTGTTATCTCTTTTGCAAGTATTTTTTTGTAATGGTTCTGCTCTTTTTTAAGGATGAGAGATTCGCCTCAATATGCACAGTGCTATCAAGAATTGCTTTTGCAATTCTTGCAAAGCAAAACGCTGGTTTTGCTCTCTTGGAAGAATGAGAGATTCGCCTCAACTTACATGATGTTATCAAGAATTGCTTTTGCAATTCTTGCAGAGCAAAACGCTGGTTTTGCTCTTGGGTATATGGTATGATAGAACAGTGTGTTGCCCTAGCGATGCATGCAAAATGAGAGCGCTTTCTTTCCACAAGAAAGACTCTTTCTACAAACGACAATGACACACAAAAGAAAGGAAGAAAGAAATGAAATTAGTAATCTTGATCTTGTACTTTGCCGTATTGATCGGAATCGGCTTGTACTGTCGCAAACACGCGACCGATGTAAATGGTTTTGTGCTTGGCGGCCGCTCTGTTGGCCCTTGGCTGACAGCTTTCGCCTATGGCACTTCGTATTTTTCAGCGGTTGTATTTGTCGGATATGCCGGACAGTTCGGATGGAAGTACGGCATTGCCACTACTTGGGCAGGTATCGGAAATGCC
>JALEPA010000135.1 GCA_022766515.1 Lachnospiraceae bacterium
TTCCTGTCTGGTAACCCGGATCACATAAGTACCTGTTTCTGATGCATGGAATAAGGTGCCGTCTGTGATATCTCCCGGCTGGTCAGGATTTTTCATGGCAAAAGTGATATTTTTCGTATTATTCTCCACCAGACAATTAGAGAGATCAAAGACATCCTCCACATAAATATTCTGTGTTGTCACTGCAAGAATCTTATCCTGTGCCGCTGCATTTACTCCCAGACCGAGCAAAATACCACATACGATCAAAAAGACGCTTAGTATTCCTGCATTTTTCATCTTATGTCCCTTACATTCTTGTTTCATTCGTTTTACATCTCCTATTCTTTTTCCTGTTCAAACCCTTCGTATACCATATCGATATACTCCCAGATCTCTTCTTTTCCGCTTTTGTTCATGGCAGAAAAAGGAATCACCGGTGTTCCCGGCACGACTTGCAATGCCTCTTTGATCTGGCGGATCTGTTTTTGCAACTGTGAACGCTTTACTTTATCAGATTTCGTCGCGATCACAACCGGATTAAATCCGTACTCCACACACCATTGATACATCTGTACATCATTCTGATTTGGTTTATGTCTGATATCAACCAAAAGGAACACCAGACGCAGTACCTTAGAACCTTCCAGATAACGATCGATCATTTTTCCCCACTTTTTCACAGTCTCCGTAGACACTTTGGCATAACCGTATCCCGGCAGATCCACAAAATACAACTGTTCATTGATGTTATAAAAATTGATCGTCTGTGTCTTTCCCGGCTGCTGGGAAGTTCTCGCATAGGATTTGCGATTCATCAGCGCATTGATGAGCGATGATTTTCCTACATTAGAGCGACCCGCAAAGGCGATCTCCACCATATCATTTTCCGGCAATTTACTGGTAATTCCACAAACGGTTTCCAGATTTACACTTTTTATCTTCATATTTCCCCCATTTTACAGGCACTTCCGCTGTAGCAAAAGTGCTGTCCTTTCACGATACGAATACTTCTTTCCAGATGTCTGTCAGTTTTTGTACTTTGGTGATGGTAAGACCTTCGACAACTTCTGCCTCCAGTTCTTCCACATCTGCCTCATTTTCCTGTGGCACAAAAACCTGCTTGATGCCTGCCTGACCCGCTGCGATCACTTTCTCTTTCAAACCACCGATCGCCATCACATTGCCCAGAAGACTGATCTCTCCTGTCATGGCGATGTCAGGGCGCACTTTACGACCTGTGACTGCCGAATACAACGCTGTTGCCAAAGTCACACCTGCAGACGGACCATCCTTTGGCACGGCACCTTCCGGCACATGAATGTGTATATCATGTTTTTCAAAAAAGTCCGGTGTAAGTTCTTTTCCAGCCACACCCTTTACATAGGTGAGTGCGATCTTTGCCGACTCCTGCATCACTTCACCAAGCTTTCCTGTCAATTCCAGTCTTCCCTTGCCCGGAAGCACATTGACCTCGATCTCCAGAGTATCTCCACCGACACTCGTCCAGGCAAGTCCGCGCACAACACCTACCTGTGGTTTCTTTGCCGCAAGAAGGATGCGGTACTTTTCTTTACCAAGATACTCTTTTAAGTTTCTGCCGGAGACACGCACCGTTTCCTGCTCTCCTGACGCAATCTTATGTGCTGCCTTTCTACAGATCGTAGCAAGCTGTTTTTCCAGACCTCTGACTCCCGCCTCTCTCGTATAGCTGGCGATCACCGTCTGTATTGCCTTGTCTGTTATCGTAATTTGATTATTTGTCAAACCATTGGCAGTTTTTTGTTTTTTCCACAGATGCTCTTTGGCAATATGAAACTTCTCATTTGCCGTATAACCGGACAGCGTAATGATCTCCATACGGTCACGCAGTGGTCCCGGAATATTTTCAATATAATTGGCAGTGCATAAAAACAGCACTTTGGACAGATCCACCGAAAGCTCCATATAATGGTCCGAAAAATATTTGTTCTGCTCAGGATCAAGCACTTCCAACAAGGCGGATGCCGGATCTCCCCGATGGTCATTTGCCAATTTGTCAATTTCATCCAGCAACATAAGCGGATTGTTTGCCTTGCACTGGATCAATCCATTCACGATCCGTCCGGGCATTGCCCCTACATAAGTTCTACGATGTCCTCGGATCTCCGCTTCATCTCTGACGCCACCCAGGCAGACACGCACATATTTACGATGCATCGCCTCAGCAATAGAACGGGCGATCGATGTTTTACCGGTTCCCGGTGGTCCGACCAGACAAATGATCGGACTGGATACCTCAGGATTCAGCTGCTTGACGGATAAGCACTCTAAAATTCTTTCTTTTACCTTGTCCAGACCATAGTGATACTGATCTAATACCTTTTGTGTCTCTACGACATCTACCTGTTCTTTAGTCTGTTTCTTCCAAGGGTATTTGAGCATGATATCCAAATAACCGCGAACAACGCTGCTCTCGGATGAGCTGGAACTCATTTTCCGCAGTCTGCCAATTTCCCGCTGTATCTGTTTTTTTACTTTTTTCGGAGCTTTCAATTTGCGCAGTTTTTCCTGATACTGTTCTGCCTCCGATAAAGCATCTTCCTCACCCAACTCCTTGTGGATCGCTTTGAGCTGCTCTCGAAGATAATATTCTTTCTGATTCTCCTCGACCTGATCCTTAACGCGCTCTGCAAGCTCTTTTTGCAGCTGCAACACGGCTATCTCCCGGCGCATCAATAGTGCCAGTGCCTCTTCGCGTCCATAAATATTTTCTTCCTGCAAAATTTCCTGTTTTAATTTATAATTGACGCTCATATTAGCGATGATCTGATCAATGAGCAAAGACAGCTCTGTCTGTCCCATCACCTCTTCTAACATTCTCTCAGATACTTTTCCCTGCAGGGAAGCATAGAGCTGAAAAAGTTCTTTCAATCCCCGGATCATAGCGATCACTTCCAAAAAATACGAGCCATCCCCCATATCATAGAGTTCAGAAGTCTCTGCGTAATAGCAGTC
>JALEPA010000166.1 GCA_022766515.1 Lachnospiraceae bacterium
CTGCTGGATCTTACGGTCGAGTTTGTGCAAGGGGAAGAGACACAGTCTATCTGTACGAGCATCTTATCTCCGGAGAGCTTGGCGGCGCACCTGGCAGGAATGGAGCAGCCGCCGCTTGGGGTATATGTGACATCGCCGGACTATTTGGGAAATTGTCAGGATATCGCCGGATTGGCAAAAGTGTGTAAGCAGTTTGGTGTACCGCTTGTAGTGGATAATGCGCATGGGGCATATCTGCATTTTTTGGAGACGTCCGGGCATCCGATGGATCTTGGTGCGGCAATGTGCTGTGATTCGGCACATAAGACTTTTCCGGTGTTGACGGGAGGAGCGTATCTGCATGTGGCAGCAGAATGGGTAGAACGATTTGCCCGGAGGATCCCACAGGGAATGGCGTTGTTTGGTTCGACCAGTCCTTCGTATCTGATCCTGCAGTCATTAGATCTTTGCAATGCCTATTTGGCGGATGGATATGCACACAAGCTGGAAGTTTTTTTACAACGCGTCAGACAATGCAGGATGGTTTTTGTCGAGGCAGGATATGTGTTAGAAGAAGGGGCAGATCCGTTAAAACTTACGATCGATACGAAAGGGTTTACCATAGACGGAGAAATATTAGAACAGCAGCTGCGGGAAGCAGATATCGAATGTGAGTATGCGGATCGGCAATATGTGGTCTGCATGCTGACACCGGAAAATACAGAGCAGGATTTGGAACGGTTAGAGCGATTCGCAAAGGAACATCCGGCATCACGGGTTACCGAATCGGCAGATCACGCACAGGCGGAGTGGAGGCTGCCAAGTGCCACCAGACGCCGCTGTTCGATCCGAGAAGGAATTTTTGCACCATCGGAAGAGGTGCGCGTTGAGGAGGCAGTGGGACGGATCTGTGCGGCAGAAACTGTAGCATGTCCTCCGGCAGTGCCGATCGCTATCTGTGGGGAAGAGATCACGGAAGAGATGATAAAATGTTTCAAAATGTACGGGATCGAGAAAGTATCCGTGCTTGTAAAAGAGACATCGATTTGCTATACTGCAAAGTGGGGAACAGGCAACTAATTTAGTAACGATGTAGTGTATTAGGGCATAAGCAGATTCCGGCAAATAATGCGGTCAAGATGCATTTTGCGGTATGGGGCATTTACGGAAACTGTTTGTGGAGAATGGAGGAAAAATGAGTATAAGAAAAGAAGTATTTGGAGCGACAAAAGACGGTCAGACAGTAACGAAATATACGATGACCAATGGACAGGGAGCAAGTGTTTCTTTATTGGATCTGGGGGCGGTCATTCAGCAGATCACGGTGCCGGACAGAGAGGGCAAGTTAGAAGATGTTGCACTTGGGTATGATACGGTAGCAGGATATGAGGTGAATGTTCCAAGCTTTGGTGCTGTCGTAGGTCGTTGTGCCAATCGTATCTCGGATGGACAATTTACATTAGGGGATACGACTTATAAATTGGATCAAAATGATGGAACCAACTGTCTGCATGGTGGATTTCATCGTTTTAACTACAATATGTATGATGCAGAATGTGAGCCTGGGGCAGAAGAGGACACTATTTCCTTTTCCAGAGTCAGCCAGGATGGCGAGCAGGGATTTCCGGGAAACCTTATGTTTACGGTGTCCTATACATGGAATGATGCGAATGAGTTATTGATCAGTTATCATGCGGTGAGCGATGCGGATACGATACTCAATGTCACTAATCATTGTTATTTTAATATATCTCCGGGCGGAGAGGCAGCAGGCAGTGTACTTTCTCAGGAAGTGCAGGTTGCCAGCGATCGTTATACCCCTACCGGACCTTTGAAATATCCGACAGGCGAGATCAAAGAGGTAACGGGAACACCGATGGATCTTCGAGAGTTTTGCAGTCTGGAGGAGCGCATTGGAGAAGAGGATCCGGCAAACGGTACGATCTTTAACTATGATCACAACTATCTGGTGGATACAGAGCCGGGGAACATTGTGTATGCAGGTGCAGCAAGAGATCCAAAGAATGGCAGACTGTTAGAGG
The DNA here is from genome assembly GCA_022766515.1 of Lachnospiraceae bacterium. Classification (GTDB taxonomy): domain Bacteria; phylum Bacillota; class Clostridia; order Lachnospirales; family Lachnospiraceae; genus Butyribacter. Next base: position 2,022 of record JALEPA010000166.1, read on the forward strand.
TATTTACAGATATGCCGGGAGTGCAGCTGTACACGGCAAGAGAACTGCAGGAAGCCAATGGAAAACACGGCAGGACTTATGGACCATGTGCAGGACTTTGTTTCGAGGCACAGCAGTATCCAAATGGAATCAATGAACCAAACTTTCCGTCACCTGTTTTGCGTGCCGGAGAAGAATTTGAATCCGTGACGGTATATCGTTTTTCTGTTTATTAAAAGGGATTTATACTTGTATAAACGGGAGGGAAGCCTGGCAGATTAGCTCTACCAGGCTTCATTAATGAAAAATGTTTATGAAAAAAAGTAAGTAAAAAGTAACCTTACGAGTATTATAATAAGCGGATTCTGTGAGAGGTTTGTGGTGATTATATGAACATTTTGTGAAATGCGACATATAGATAAACAAATTCACGGCAACGACACTGCGGAATGTAAGATTAGTGTGAACAAGTGTGTGCAGAAATGAGGATAAGTATGAAGAATGTATTTCAAAAACAGCTTCGGCGAGATTTTGGAGAGCAGGAATACCGCAATTTTGTGAGAATGTGTCATGCGGAATTAAAGGGACAGAACCCGGAGAAACTTTCGTATGAACGAAAACCAATTTATTACAGCATGTATGAAACATTGCAGCAGGAAACACCGGAAAAGTTGAAAAAACGGTCAGAGCGGCTGATGGAGACTATGTACAAAGCGTTTCAGATCGGACGTCATTTCTGGGGGATCACATTGTTTTATGTCGTAGCGAATGTGGTGCTGATCGGACTGGATCTGGAATATTTTGTGACTTGTGCCGGTTTGGTGGCGATGGGAGCCTGCTTTTTATATAAGCTGGTAGAATTTTTGACGAATAAATATTGTTTTGTGGATGCTTATCTGATCATGATCTATAAAACAGTGTTAGAAAAATTATCCCCTTCTCCCTTAAAGATACAGGATTAAATCCGTATTCTTATTGGGAGAAGAGGAAGAGATTACAGAAGATGTAAAAAGTCAAATGCTTTGTAAAGACCGTCTTCCAAGATTGGTGCCGTGACAATGTCGGCAGACTGACAGACAACCGGGTCACTGCCACCCATTGCAATGCTGACACCGGCATATTCTAACATGGGAAGATCATTTGTACTGTCGCCGATGGCAAGAGTGTCTTCATGCGCAACGGAAAAATGATCCATTAGAAAACGGATACCGCTTGCCTTGGAACATCCAGTCGGGATAACTTCAAAAAAGTGATTGCCACGATCAATAAATGATAGATCATCCTGAAACTTGTCCATGAAACGGGACACATTGCTTTGCTCATGTGCGCAGATACAAAATTTGTCAAACACGAGATCGTGTGCATCTTCCGGAGCAACAGCGTCAAAAGCAATGGAAAATACATCGGAAAATTCTTTTTTGAAATCTCCGATATGTGTACGGTAGGGAAGCTGACTGAAATACAGGTTTTGGCTTCCTTCTAATACCCATTCCAGATCGCAGATCTCAAACTCCTTTAAGATCCGGTTGCCCAGAGAAGTGGGGATGGTTTTATGGAATAATACGGTATCCTGATGGGCGATATAGGTGCCACAGCCACAGACGAAGCCGTCCATCTGCAGAGAGCGGATGCTTTCGTCGATCTCGGTCAGTGCCCGTCCGGTATTGATAAAGCAAAGGTGCCCATTGCTTTGCAGGGTACGGATCGCCTGTATGGTGCTTTGTGGGATAATGCGTTTTCCGCCATTGTCCGTAACAATAGTGCCGTCAATATCAAAAAAAATCAGTTTTTTAGATGCCATGATCGTATTGTCCTTTCTGTCGTAAGAGTTTGCAGGATCACATCGTGCAAACTGTCCTTTATGATAACGAAAAAAAACAGATTAGGCAAGCGAAAGCAAATAGAAATGAGGAAGAAATGAGAGACTATTTACCGATTGATCAAGAAGATATGAAAAAGCGTGGATGGGATCAGGTGGACTTTGTCTATGTATGTGGAGATGCTTATGTGGATCATCCGTCTTTTGGTATGGCAATCATTACCAGAGTGCTGGAGGCGCATGGATTTCGCATCGGTATCATTGCACAGCCGGATTGGAAACAGGAAGAAAGTATTCAGGTGTTTGGCAGACCAAGACTTGGATTTTTGGTGTCTGCCGGCAATATGGACTCTATGGTCAACCACTATACGGTGTCCAAAAAACGACGCAGACAGGATGCATATACGCCGGGTGGCGTCATGGGGAAACGCCCGGATTATGCGACAGTGGTGTATTGTAATCTGATCCGTAAAGTGTACAAGCAGGTACCGATCGTGATCGGAGGGATCGAGGCGAGCCTTCGCAGACTGGCGCATTATGATTATTGGTCAGATACGGTCAAACATTCGATCCTGGTCGATTCACAGGCAAACATTTTATCCTATGGTATGGGAGAAAAATCAATTGTTGCCATTGCAGAAGCGTTGGACAGCGGGATCGCGGTGGAGGATATTTCCTTTGTGCCGGGTACGGTATATCGGGCAAAAGATTTAGAGGGCGTGTACGATGCGGAGATCCTCCCATCCTTTGATGAGATCAAGGCAGACAAGGAGGCATACGCCAGAAGTTTTTACAGACAGTACCAAAATACGGACTCGATCACGGGAAAGTGTCTGGTAGAACCGTACAATGACCATTTGTATATTGTGCAAAATCCACCATCCGAGCCGTTGACCGAAATGGAGATGGACGATGTATATGCGTTGCCTTATATGCGAGGCTATCATCCGTCCTATGAAAAGCTGGGAGGAGTTCCGGCACTGGAAGAAATTAAGTTTAGCCTGACGAGCAATCGTGGATGCTTCGGAGGCTGCAGCTTTTGCGCGCTTACTTTTCATCAAGGCAGAGTGATACAGGTGCGAAGTCATGAGTCGATCGTGGAAGAGGCAAAGGAAATGATCCAGGATCCGTCCTTTAAGGGATATATTCATGATGTAGGCGGACCTACGGCTAACTTTCGCCAGACGGCATGTGAAAAACAAAAAAAGTATGGGGTATGCACCGGAAAACAGTGCTTGTTTCCAAAGCCATGCAGTAATCTGAAAGTCGATCATAGCGATTATTTGAAACTGTTGCGCAAGTTACGAAACCTTCCCGGTGTGAAAAAGGTGTTTATCCGTTCGGGAATCCGTTTCGATTATCTTGTGGCAGATCAGGATGACACTTTCTTTAAGGAATTATGTGCGTATCACATCAGCGGACAGCTCCGCGTTGCACCGGAGCATGTGTCGGATGCGGTGCTTACCAAGATGGGAAAACCGGAAAATGCAGTGTATGAGAAGTTTTTGAAACGCTATGAAAGAATCAATGGAAAATACGGCAGCAAGCAGTTTGTGGTGCCGTATCTGATGTCTTCTCATCCGGGTTCGACCTTAAAAGAAGCCGTAGAGCTTGCGGAATATTTAAGAGATCTGGGCTATATGCCGGAGCAGGTGCAGGACTTTTATCCGACACCGTCAACGATCTCTACCTGCATGTATTACACAGGGCTGGATCCTCGAACGATGCAAAAAGTCTATGTGCCTAAAAATCCACATGAGAAGGCAATGCAGAGAGCATTGATCCAGTACCGCAATCCTGCAAATTATGATCTTGTAAAGGAAGCGTTGTTAAAGGCAGGCAGACAAGATCTGATCGGCTGTGGACCGGAATGTCTCATTCATCCGCGCAAGGAAAAATGGCAGCAGGAGAAGTGGGACAAACGGGGAAAAAGTTCCAAACAGTCGGAGAAAAAGGGAAGGAACACCCAAAAGCAGAAAAGGGACAGCTCCAAGCGGTCAGGAGAGAAAAGACATGGGAATGACGGTAAGAAAGCGGGCAGAACACAGGGAAAAGGACGCACAGATCGGCAACGGCATCGCAAATAATCGAATGTGAGCCCTGAAAATGTGAAAAATATGCCTGGGGAAGCCAGTTAGCGGTTGACAAAAACATAGGTTTGGAGTTACAGTAAAACCAGCTATAGGATTTGATGACCCGGAAGAAATAGTTAGTTATTGGACGATGTTGTCATAATAACGATAAGGGTTATGTGATAAAGGAGGAATCATTATGTCATTCAATTTTCAAGTAAACAATAATAGTGGTCTTGCGAGTGCTTTGTTTGGTTCCAACAGTGGTGGGGGCAATCCATTAGGAGATTACAGTCTGATTCGCAGTGGTGCTTATAAGAAATTATTAAAGGCATATTACAGTGCGGACACCAGTGAGGATAAGAAAACTGACAGCACAACGAAGAAAGACACAGATAAGAATACGACTACAACAGCGACATCCAAATCGGATGCAGCGATGCAGGTGGTGAAAACGGACGCTGAGAATCTGAGCGATGCAGCATCCAAATTGAATACCAAATCTTTGTATAAAGAAACGACAGCAGAGGATGGTACGGTTTCTTATGATAGAAGTAAGATCAAATCTGCCGTACAGAATTTCATTTCTGCTTACAATACATATACGGAAAGTACAGGAAAGAGCAATTCCTCTTCTGTGTTAAAGCAGAACTTATCCGTGATGAAAGCAACGTCTGCAAATGCAAAGCTGCTGAAAGAGGTTGGTATTACTTATGACAAGAAAGGTCAGTTGACACTGGATGCAGAGAAATTTGACAAGGCATCAGTAGAGTCTATTCAGTCATTATTCCAAGGTGGCGGATCTTATGGAGATACGATTCAGGATCGTGCTTCCGCAACCTATCGTCTGGCAAACAGTGCTGTATACAATCAGAAAGATGGCGC
>JALEPA010000197.1 GCA_022766515.1 Lachnospiraceae bacterium
GGCATTATTGACCAAAATATAAATCTCATATTGCTTGCGGATCTGCTTGATATGTTTCTCTAACACCTCTGTATCCAACAGATCACAAACGATCGGATGGAACGCTCCGTCCGTCTTCTCCGATGCCAATTTACCTTCTGAAATATCGTCAGCAAAGTTTTCGGTTGTTGCATCTGTTGTAAACTCTCTGCCAAATCCAAACACTTCATAACCTAACGAAACTAGCATTTCTGCGATTGCTTTTCCTATCCCGGAAGATGCTCCGGTCACGATCGCAGCTTTCTTTTGATTTTCTTTCATTACTCTTTGTCCCTTTCTGTACCATGCATTGCCTTTCTCCTATCAAACTCTCTTAAATACTACAGCATCGGCAAGCAGCACGCATATCATCGAACTATTACATGTCCCATATTTAGGACATCACAATTTCATACACTTTCGCCTCATTGGTCAACGGATCTCTCTGACTGTAATCGTACAATGCATATCCACCGCACATCTTTGGATAATATTCTAAATGCAGATCCGTCCGGTTAGCCAAGACCTTTTCGATCAGCTCTATCTGTTCCTGTTCTAAATGTTGTGCTCTCCATCTCGGATCTCTGATCTGTTTTAAGCGCAGCTTCGTATCTGTATCATCGCCCGCCCAGTCTGGTCTTTTTTTACTGTTTTCCGTCAAATACAGATCATGCAGTAAATATTCTGTCAGGAGTTCTTCCTCAACAATCGCACCAGTTATATCCTTCTGTACGAACATTTCCTGCTCACTTTGACTGGCTTTCTCTGTCTGAACTGTCGTATTTTGTCCCAGGCTGTCTAGCACAAACGCCCGCAACGCGTCATACCGAAACAATCTCGTATGCTTCATCCCCATCCAGTCATTCTGTCGGTAATATCCGGATAATTGCAGATAAAAAGAAAACGCGTCTTCTTTGCCTGCAAGTAGGTACTCCAATGTATGCATAAATTGTCCGCTGTTATAATACACCTCGACCATTTCTTCCACATCTTTGAGCAAAGAGCGTTCCTCATAGGAAAGCCATTTCGTTGCAAGCACCTCATAAGGTGGTACGCTGGTCGAAATAATCCCGTAATCCTCTTTCTTTTCTTCCATATAGGAACCCTTAAGTACCTTCAAAAAGCCAAGTTGCAACTGATCCGGACGCATCGCATACACATCGTTAAAACTCTGCCGAAACTGCGCAAATGTCTCAAACGGCAGTCCCGCGATGAGATCCAAATGCTGATGAATATTATGCATCTTTTTGACTCTCGCTACACACTCTGCCACTTTACTCACATCCATCACACGGCGTATCTCTGTGATCGTGTCCGGATAGGTGGATTGAATCCCAATCTCTAATTGGATCAACCCTTTACGCATCTGTGCAAACAACGCAAAATCCTCTTCTCGAAGCAGATCTGCCGCTACCTCAAAATGAAAATTAGTACTTCCATTATCATGCTCTAATAAGTATTTCCAAATTGCATAGGCATGTTCATGATCGCAGTTAAAAGTCCTGTCCACAAATTTGACCTGATCCACTTTATGATCTAAGAAAAACTGCAATTCCGGCAGTACCAACGACAAGCTGCGAAGCCGCACTCTTTTATCGATCGATGACAGACAGTAACTACAGCGGAACGGACATCCCCTGCTCGTCTCATAGTACAAGATCTTATGTGCAAAACGATCCAAATTTTTATAGACAAAAGGGATCTTGTCCATCGGGAGATATTCGCGAATCCCATTGTCGCAGATTTCCTCATTTTTTCCTCGATAACAGATGCCAACAATATTCTCTACTCCGTTTCCCTCTAACAAATATTTTTGCAAAAGCTGTGCAAAAGTTTCTTCTCCTTCGCCAACGATCACTAATTCCACATAAGGTAATTCCCGAAGCAACTGCTTTGCATCATAAGACGCCTCCGGTCCTCCAAACCAGATCTGCACTTGTGGAGCAATTTTATGCAGTTCTTCTGCTAATGCTTTCACATAGGTAATATTCCAAATATAGCAGGAAAAAGCGACCACATCTGCTTTCTGCTCGTAAATATCCCGCAGGATCTCCTCCTGCTGCTGATTGATCGTATATTCTGCCAGTTCTACCTCTACCGGTATTTTCTCGGTATATGCTTTCAGATCATATACCGCCAGATTAGAATGAATATATTTAGCATTGACTGCCACTAATAAAACTTTCATCCATCTGCTCCTTTCCTTTTGTGTGTCTGTTTTACTGATAGGAAACTACTCTTTTTTATGAGATTTCCATGATTACACACTCTCACTATCTATCATACGGAACCATTCGGAGATTGTCCCTTGAACTTTCTGGCCCAAATCACGGACAGCCATCTGCGGGTCAAATGCCCCCGGTTTCTCTGTAACTGCATAAACCCGGTCAAATAATCCACTCTCTACACATTGCTCGATTCCCTCCCCAAAGCATCCTGCATAAGCAATGACCGGAACATTATATTTCTTAGCCAGTCCGGCAACTCCCGCCGGTGTTTTCCCCATTAAAGTCTGTGCATCCATCCTGCCCTCACCTGTGATCACCAGATCTGCTGTCTGCACTGCCTCTTCCAGATGAATCTCCTGCAACACCAGATCAATACCTCGTACCAATTCTGCATGCAAAAAACGGGCAAAGGCATAGCCAAGTCCTCCGGCTGCTCCTGCCCCTGCCGTCCATCGATCACAGCATTCTTTGCCAGCCGCTTCATTGCTTACTCTAAC
>JALEPA010000199.1 GCA_022766515.1 Lachnospiraceae bacterium
CCGGCAAGAACACCGACCCCAACAGTGACGCAGGCACCGACGCCGACTGCGTCTCCGGTCACCCAGTAATCATCTTTTAGCAGGGCAACAGAAAGGATCGATATGGCAGAAACAGATAAGAGACAACAACAACTGCAACAGGCGGCGCGTGAAATGGCGGCAAAACAGGCGCATGCAGCAAGACAGCAGGCAGTGATGAGAGCGCAGAGCGGTGCAGGCGCACGGGCACAGAGTACAGCCGCAAGACAAGCAGCGCAGTCACAAAATCGCACAGCCGGGCAGCAGACAGCCGGAGTACGAAGTGCGGCAGCCGCACAACCACAGAGCCGAGTGACGGGGCAGCAGGCAGTACAGGCACAGAAAGCAGCCGTTACCGGACAGCAGGTGGCGCAGTCGCAGAAGGCAGCGAGCCAGTCAAAGACCGTTGCCAGTCAACAAGCCGTAAAGTCACAGACAGTTGCAGGAAAGCAGCAGGCATCTCAGGTAGCTTTGTCGCAGACGAAGGAGATTGAAAACCGTCTTGTGAAAGAAGTTGCGGAAATGATGGATCAGGAATCCTTTGGTGATCTTGTGTTTTTTGACACGGAGGCATCGTCAGAAAATAAAAAGGCAGCAGCGAATACCGAGCCGGATGAGGAGAAGAAAGACAAGAAACAGAGCCGAAAATTCGGAGTGAGCAAAAAGTCGAAAGAGACAGATCTGCATGAGCCGGAAGAAGCAAAGCAGGAGACAGATCTGACCGAACAACGAGAAGAACAGATCCGTCACTGGGGCGCAGTAGGACAGTGGTTTCAGACATTTTGCTGGATACACATTCCTATCTTTGGATTTTGGTATATGGTCGTGTTGGCAATCCGCAAAAAGACCCCGGAAGAAAAACGAACTTTTGCAAGAGGATATGTATTATATCGTATTTTAGTATTTATCCTGGCACTGACGATCATCTATGTATTCTACCGCATGGGCTTAAGCTTTATTGAGCAGATTTTAGCCTATGTAGATGCTCATTCTTAAAGAAGATCAGAATCGGATGACTACTATAAAAATTAACAAAAAGACGCTTATTGAGAAAAATAATCAATAAGCGTCTTTTCTTTTTACGCTTATAAGCGTATGCTTGTAAAGAGTTAGGTTGAACTAACCTATCAGACACTGTTGTAAGTTTCAGCAATGAAAAAAGTAGGAAAAGAGGAAAGTATGTTTTTAGAGATTCATGACTTGAAAAAGGGATTTGGACAGGGAGAAAGCCGTGTTGAGGTTCTCAAAGGCATTTCTTTTGAAGTGGAACGAGGGGAAATCTGTGTCTTGCTTGGACCTTCCGGTTCGGGCAAATCCACATTATTAAATATTATAGGAGGAATAGACGGGGCAGACTCCGGCTATGTAGCGATCGATGGAGAGCGGACAGCCGATATGAAAGAAAAGGTACTGACGGCATATCGACGCAGACATTTGGGATATGTGTTCCAGATGTACAATCTGATCCCCAATTTGAATGTTAAGGAAAATATTGAGGTGGGAGCCTATCTGAGCGACAAACCGCTGGAGATCGACGATCTGTTAAAAACATTGGGATTGTATGAGCATCGGCATAAGCTGCCCAATCAGTTGTCCGGTGGACAGCAGCAGAGAACAGCGATCGGTCGTGCTATCGTAAAAAATCCGGACATTTTGTTGTGTGATGAGCCAACGGGAGCTTTGGATTACAATACTTCCAAGGAAATCCTGCAGCTGATCGAAGAAGTCAATCAAAAATATGGAAACACGGTCATTATGGTAACGCACAACGATGCAATCAAGCAAATGGCGGACCGGGTGATCCGATTGAAGGTATGCCGTTCGTAAGAAGGTTAATAAGATCTGCCTGATGGATGGAAAGATGCCAAAGAAAGAGGGCGAGATCGGTCTTGATCGTATGTATGCGAAAAACAATGGGATCAAGATCGGAGATCGCACAACAGTAGGAGATCAGGAATATTTAGTTACAGGCGTGGTGGCATTGTCGGATTACAGTGCGTTGTTTTCGGATAACAGCGACATGATGTTTGATACGACAAAGTTTGGCGTGGCAGTTATGACAGATGATGGTTATGACAGACTGCCTGACACACACGAAAAATACCAGTATGACTGGTTATACGATAAGGCTCCGAAGGATGACAAACAAGAACAGAAGATG
>JALEPA010000200.1 GCA_022766515.1 Lachnospiraceae bacterium
TACAGTGAAAAAAAGCCCGGTGGATATTGCTAAGCAATATCCACCAAGCTTTTGGATGTTATCTTGATTCGATTGTTTTAGGCATTTACTACCTGGCCGAACTCTGCCTTCAAAGAAGCTCCACCGATCAAACCACCATCGATGTCTGGTTTTGCAAGCAATTCTGCTGCGTTACCAGCGTTCATAGATCCACCATACTGGATACGAACTGCCTCTGCAGTAGCCTCGTCATAGATCTCAGCGATACAGTCACGGATGCCCTTGCAAACTTCCTGTGCCTGATCAGAAGTAGCTGTCTTACCTGTTCCGATTGCCCAGATTGGCTCATAAGCGATTACCATGCTCTTTACCTGATCTGCTGTGATTCCAGCAAGGTCAGACTTGATCTGAAGACGGATCCAGTCCATTGTTACACCCATCTCACGCTGCTCTAAAGACTCACCGCAGCAAAGAATTGGTGTCAAACCAGCCTCGAATGCCTTCTTTACTTTCTTGTTCAAAAGAACATCGTCCTCTTTGAAGTAATCACGACGCTCTGAATGTCCGATGATCACATACTTCACACCTGCATCTACTAACATTGCTGCAGAGATCTCGCCTGTGTATGCACCGCTCTCTTCAAAGTACATATTCTCAGCACCAACTGCTACATTAGTACCCTTTACAGCCTCTACAACCGGTACAATGTCGATTGCCGGTACACAGTATACAACATCTACTGCGTCATTTTTTACTAAATCCTTTAACTCGTTTACTAAAGCAACTGCCTCACTAGGAGTTTTGTTCATTTTCCAGTTACCTGCAATAATTCTCTTTCTTGCCATGATCCTATTTTCCTTTCAATATCTTATAATTCAAAGGACGGTCCGCACTTTTAATAAAGTGCAGGACCATCCCACCTATTAGTTATTCTTATTTGTCGTCTGCTGCAACAACACCCGGAAGATCCTTACCCTCTAAGAATTCAAGGGAAGCTCCACCACCTGTAGAAATGTGTGTCATCTTGTCGCCGAAACCTAACTGGTTACATGCAGCTGCAGAGTCACCACCACCGATAATTGTGGTTGCACCCTCTAAGTCAGCCATTGCCTGTGCTACTGCGATTGTACCCTTTGCAAAGTTAGGCATCTCGAAACATCCCATAGGTCCGTTCCATACAACTGTCTTAGCACCCTTTACAGCATCTGCAAACAACTCTGCTGTCTTAGGTCCTACATCAAGACCTTCCATGTCAGCTGGGATCTCGCCACGACCTACTACCTTGAAGTTTGCATCGTTAGAGAAATCATCAGCTACTACTGTATCAACAGGGATCAAAAGCTTAACACCTTTCTCCTCTGCCTTCTTCTCCATCTTCAAAGCATACTCTTTGTAGTCTTCCTCAAGAAGTGACTTACCAACTTCCTCACCGTGAGCAGCCATGAATGTGTTTGCCATACCACCACCGATGATCAGTGTGTCAACCTTGTCTAACAGGTTCTCAATAACAGAGATCTTAGAAGAAACCTTAGCACCACCAAGGATTGCTACGAATGGTCTCTCTGGATTGTTGACTGCATTTCCAAGGAAATCAATCTCTTTCTGCATCAGGTAACCTACTACGCAATCACCCTTAACGAACTCTGTAACACCAACATTTGAGCAGTGTGCTCTATGAGCTGTACCGAAAGCATCATTTACAAATACATCTGCAAGAGAAGCAAGTTCCTTAGAGAAAGCCTCTCCGTTCTTTGTCTCTTCTGCACGATAACGAGTGTTCTCAAGAAGAATAACATCTCCATCGTTCATAGCAGCTACTGCGGCCTTTGCGTTGTCACCAACAACATTTGCGTCTGCTGCGAATTTTACTTCCTGTCCAAGAAGCTCTGTCAATCTCTTAGCAACAGGTGCTAAAGAAAGCTCTGGCTTTGGCTCTCCCTTTGGCTTACCAAGATGTGAGCAAAGGATTACCTTTCCACCGTCTGCGATCAATTTTTTGATCGTAGGAAGTGCTGCTACCAGACGGTTCTCATCTGTTATATTCAGATCAGCATCCAATGGCACATTAAAGTCACAACGAACCAATACTTTTTTACCTTTTACATTGATATCATCAACGGATTTCTTATTTAACATAACTACCTCATTTCTGTGCACGCCCTAACTCTAATCATATGTGGGATCATGCTCTGTGCACTGTCACATCATCCTCACAAAAACAGGCCCGGTCCCAAAAGACCGGACCCGTATATGGATCATATCCGTACATTGCTCCGACGAACAATGTTCTATAACAATCTCTAACTACTTCTAGTGCAATTGGATCTCCAATTATGCTAACTCTGAGAAGTATTTGATTGTTCTTACCATCTGAGATGTGTAAGAGTTCTCGTTGTCGTACCAAGATACAACCTGTACCTCATACAGATCATCAGCAACTTTGCTAACCATTGTCTGAGTTGCATCGAATAAAGAACCATATCTCATACCTACGATATCAGAAGATACGATCTCATCCTCGTTGTAACCGAAAGACTCTGTCTGAGCTGCCTTCATAGCTGCGTTGATTCCCTCAACTGTTACATCTGTACCCTTAACAACTGCTGTAAGAATTGTTGTAGATCCTGTAGGAGTTGGAACACGCTGTGCAGATCCGATAAGCTTTCCATTCAGCTCTGGGATTACAAGACCGATAGCCTTTGCAGCACCTGTGCTGTTAGGAACGATGTTAACTGCAGCTGCACGAGATCTTCTAAGGTCACCCTTTCTCTGAGGACCATCAAGTGTCATCTGATCACCTGTGTAAGCGTGGATTGTGCACATGATACCAGACTGGATTGCAGCGTACTTATTCAAAGCGTCTGCCATAGGTGCAAGACAGTTTGTTGTACAAGATGCAGCAGAAATTACTGTATCCTCAGCCTTTAATGTGTCATGGTTTACATTGTATACGATAGTAGGAAGATCGTTTCCTGCAGGTGCAGAGATAACAACCTTACGAGCGCCTGCCTTAATGTGAGCAGAAGCTTTCTCTTTAGATGTGTAGAAACCTGTACACTCAAGTACTACATCAACTCCAAGATCTCCCCAAGGGCAATTAGAAGCATCTGCCTCAGCGTAGATCTTAATCTCTTTACCATCAACTGTGATAGAATCCTCACCAGCGGATACTGTATCAGCCTTCTCATATTTACCCTGAGAAGAATCATACTTCAAAAGGTGAGCAAGCATCTTAGGGCTTGTCAAATCGTTGATTGCTACTACTTCATAACCTTCTGCACCAAACATCTGTCTGAATGCAAGACGACCAATGCGGCCAAATCCATTGATTGCAACTTTAACTGCCATGTTAAAATTCCTCCTAAAATTTTTTATATAGTGTCATGAGAACAGATACACATACGATATGAACTTGTCCACATGGCAACTTACCAATAGTTCCCTGAAATGCCAATTTCTGCATTCCACTTCACATTGTAATCAATTTACCAACAAATTTCAAGATTATTTTTGAAATTTACTGGTTTTCTGTTATATTTCGCAAGTTTCTCTCACTTTTTTGCAAAAAACGGTAATACTATTTAATACCGATCCGGATTCCACAAACAGATTTTTCCACTCCGCAGCGACTCCTGTACAAGGATCGTTCTCTGATTGGAAGATCCCTTGAATGCAAGCCCCAGATCTTTGTTCTCGATCTGGAACTCACCATCAACCATAACATCAAAATAGGACAACAGTTCCTTCGTTTCTTCCCATTCCGGCACCATACGCCCCAAAATGTCTTTCTCAAAATCATATCCGGTAAAACACCAGATCGTTTTGTCCGGGTACTGTGCATGCACTCTGCGGATAAACGGCAGAAGTCCCTGTTGATTGCTGTGTTCCATCGGCTCTCCGCCAAGAAGCGTCAGCCCTTTGATATAGTCCGGCTTAAGATAATCCATCAGCTGCCCCTGCACCTGCTCCGTAAACGGCTTGCCATAGGCAAAATCCCATGTTTCCGGATTGAAACATTCTTTGCAGTGATGTGTACAGCCGCTCACAAACAGCGACACACGCACTCCCGGTCCATTGGCAACATCGCAATATTTAATATCTGCGTAATTCATTTTTCTATCCTCTCCGCCGGCTTTTATTCTCTGCAAAAATTACAGATGCAATACGCGGGCGTTGATCTCTTTTGTCTTGCCGACATTCCAAAAATTTTCTCCAAGATAGCCACAAGTTCTTCGCGTAACATTCATCTTATTTTTGTCCTTGTTGTGGCACTGTGGGCACTCCCACTCCAGCTTATCATTCAAAATGATCTCGCCGTCAAATCCACAAACATGACAATAATCCGACTTTGTGTTGAACTCTGCGTATTGAATATTTTCATAAATAAATCGAACCACATCTTCCATTGCTTCCAGATTATGGCACATATTAGGCACTTCTACATAAGAGATTGCTCCACCGGATGAAATCTCCTGGAACTGGCTCTCAAAAGTAAACTTCTGGAATGCATCGATCTTTTCACGAACATCGACATGATAGGAATTCGTATAATATCCCTTATCGGTGATGTCCTCGATCTCGCCAAAGCGTTTTTTGTCGATCTCTGCAAATCGATAGCACAGGCTCTCTGCAGGTGTACCGTACAGACCGAATGCAATGCCTGTCTCAAGTTTCCAGGTATCGCATGCCAAACGCAGGCGTTTCATCAAACGAAGCGCAAAATTGGTACCTTTTGGATCCGTATGACTGACCCCGGTCATAAGTTTCGTTGTCTCATACAATCCAATGTAACCCAGAGAGATGGTGGAATATCCATCATGCAAAAGCTTGTCGATCGTCTCACCCGGCTTCAGGCGCGCGATCGCACCGTACTGCCAATGGATCGGACTGACATCTGACATCGTTCCTTCCAAAGCACGATGACGGCACATCAATGCCTCAAAGCAAAGTGCAAGCCGTTCTTCCAGTAATTCCCAGAATTTTTCCTCGTCTCCCTCTGCAAGAATACCGATCTGTGGCAGGTTCAAGCTGACAACTCCCTGATTAAAACGACCTTCAAACTTATAATTGCCATTCTCATCTTTCCAAGGTGTCAGGAAACTGCGGCATCCCATGCAGGAGAATACATTTCCCTCATAATTTTCACGCATTTTCTTAGCGGAAATATAATCCGGATACATTCTTTTTGCCGAACATTTCACAGCAAGTTTGGTCAGATAATCATACTTTCCGCCCTTGAGGCAGTTATGTTCATCCAACACATAGATCAGCTTAGGGAATGCAGGTGTCACATAAACACCTTTCTCATTTTTGATACCCTCAATTCTCTGTTTGAGGATCTCTTCAATGATCATTGCATTTTCCTCAATATATGGATCATCCTTGTCCAAATTTAAGAACAGCGTCACGAACGGTGACTGTCCATTCGTCGTCATCAGGGTGTTGATCTGATACTGGATCGTCTGCACACCGGACTTAAGCTCGTCCCTGATACGGTCGTCCACAAACGCCTCACGAACTTCTTCCGAAATCGTGTCACCATAACGCTCTTCATAATGTTTCATATATTTTTGCTTGGTCATGCGCAGGAACTTACCAAGGTGTCGGATGTCAACCGACTGACCACCATACTGGCTGCTCGCAACCGCAGAAATGATCTGCGTCATAACCGTACATGCGACCTGGAAGCTCTTAGGGCTCTCGATCAATTTTCCATTCATGACCGTGCCATGTTCTAACATATCTCCAATGTTGATCAGACAGCAGTTAAAGATGCTCTGCAAAAAGTAATCCATATCGTGGAAGTGGATGATTCCCTCTTCATGCGCTTTGACGATCTTTTCCGGCAAAAGCACTCGTTTGGTCAGATCCTTGGACACCTCTCCTGCGATCAGATCTCTTTGTGTAGAAGCGATAAAGGCATTTTTATTGGAATTTTCCTCCATGACATCCTTATTACTGTTCTGAATAAGGCTCATAATGGAATCGTCTGTCGTATTGGCACGACGCACCATTTCTCTTGTATAACGATAGATTATGTATTTTTTGGCAAGCTCATACTTGTGCTCGCTCATCAATTTCTGCTCGATCATATCCTGGATATCTTCTACCATCAGGTTGTCGGCATGTTTATTTTCAATACCCGCTACGATCGCATCGATCTTATCCTCCGAAATCTGCTCGTAACGATCTACCTCTGCATTCGCTTTCTGAATAGCCACAACGATCTTACTGCGATCATATTCTACTACTCGTCCGTCTCGTTTGGTTACCTTCATTTTTTCTACACTCCTTTATTTTCCCTTTTGTGGTTAAATCCCTTTTTTCTGCGGATTTTCTCCTTTATGGCGTTGATACGGGCCCCGATCCCCGAACGCCAACGAATGTCATTATAGCATTTCGGGCAAAAAAAGTCCACAATATCTTGTGATATTTCCATAAAAATCACTAAATATTGTGGAAAACCCTGTAGTTTCTAAGCACTACTCTTGTAGTCACTTTTTGTAGGCGATCTGAACCTGATCCATATAGTACGCATACGCTGAAGGTATGCTATATTTATGTTCCAGCTGATCTTTATCGCAAAAAATGCCCCAGTCCTGTAACTCGTCCGGCACTTGTGCCAAGGAGATCGCATACCCCAACATATGCCACTCCACATGACTGAAAATGTGTTTTGCACTTCCTAACAGACGAATGTCTCCCTCCAGCTTCCATTCTCTGGCAAGTTCCTGTAATTCCTCCAACGATACCATCCCCTCTTGCGAAGGAAATTCCCAGGTACCTGCTAACAGCCCTTTTTCCGGTCGTTTTCGGATGAGATATTTGCCCTGTACATCAATGACAAACACGGTCTTTTGCTCTTTTTTTCTCTGCTTCTTTGCCGGTTTCACCGGATAATCCTGCATATTTCCCTGCGCTCTCGCCTTGCAAAATGCGCTGATCGGACACTCCTCGCAATGTGGTCTGCCATTTGGCACACAGATCATTGCCCCCAGATCCATCAATGCCTGATTGAATGTTCCCGCCTGTTCAGGTAAGATGTCAAGCACTTCCTGTCTGACCTTTCGCTGTAATGCCGGTGTATTGATCGAGGTAGCGTCTGCATGCAGTCTGGTATAGATACGATAGACATTTCCATCTACCGCCGGAACTCTCTGTCCTAACGCGATCGAAGCAACAGCGCCTGCCGTATATGCCCCTATCCCCGGCAGTTCCAGCCACTGCTCATAGGATGTCGGAAACTTTCCTCCATAAGTATCGCAGATGACCTTTGCTGCCTTTTGCAGATTTCTCGCACGGTTGTAATAACCAAGTCCCTGCCATAACTTTAACAGCAGATCTTCATCCGCCTCAGCAAGATCCTGTACAGTGGGCAGTTGCTGCAAAAATCGCTCATAATAATCTTTGACCGCCTCCACCCTGGTCTGCTGCAACATGATCTCCGATAGCCATACACGGTAAGGATCCGGCTGTTCTCTCCAAGGAAGAACTCTGGCATTCTTGTCATACCAAAGCAGCAATGGTGCTACGATTTCTTTCACGATCTCTTCCCCCGTCTTTGGAAAATAGCTTTCACCATATCATCATCCACATTCGATGTATCAGAAGGAGTCTCCTCAAAAGAATCCGGACGCTCCAAGGTAACTCCCTGCGTATTTGCCACACGCTTGGTATCCTCTGACAATCCGGTGATCTGCAAAATTTCTTCTCTTGAGATCTTGGTATACTCTGATAACTCTTCTACGGTCGGGATCCTGCCGATCTCTTCAGCCATATATTTGGTAGCCTCATGTAACAGATTGGTCTTGGCAAGCATTGTGCTTTCCTGATCCTTATGCTCTGTCTCCAGATCGATCAAACGCTCCATCGCCTGCTTTGCCTCCATCTCCAGGGTGCCCCAGAATGAAGCGAGGTCTACCGATGTCTCTTCTACAATATAGCGGTATGGATCCTGCTCAACGACAAGCAGTCCCTCTAACAATCCCAAATTACCTTCTGCGATCAGTTCTTCTTTAGGCACCATTCTCTTTTTATAATTACCTGCCAGATCCATAACATAATCCAGGCGGCTTTCTATGATGCGCTCACGCAGTTCACTTTCACCCTGCAGGAAACGAAGGATCTCCATTTCCGTCAGTTCATCCCGGTATTGTTTTAATACTTCCAATTCTCGTTTATATAAACGACGGTTCTTTGCAGAACGGTCTTCACTTTTTTTCTTCTTTGGTTGTGCCGTCTTTTCCTGCGCCTGCTGCTCTGCATTCTGCTGCATTGCTGCGATGCGCTCCGGATCAGGCTTATAGTCATATCCCTCTACCTGGATAAAGTTTGCACCCAAATATTGGTACACTGCCTGAAACTGTTCCGGCTCAAGGTTCATTCCCTCCAGATAAGTATGAATGTCTTCCTGGGTCAATCGGTTGTCCTGTGTTTTGGCAATGTTCTTAATGGATTCCATTGCCTCCAAAAATTTGTCTTGATTTTCCATAAATCGTTTTCCTTTTTCCTATCTAGGAACAAAAGAGCTGACACTTGCGTGTCAGCTCTTCATGCCAACTTGTTTCAATCGTTATGTTCGATTATTTCATCTTACCTGTTACAGTAATAGATAAGCTCTTCTTAGGCATCTTCTTAACACTTGATGCATTCCATTTCTTGTTTGCATACTTGTTCCATGTGTTCAGTGCCATGATCTGTGTATAACCATTTGTCTTACCTGGATCTGGAGTTAAAGCTGGTTTCTTGATTGTCTTAACAGTCTTACCATCCATCTTTACAACGATCTTAGAAATAGAAAGTTTCTTCTTCTGTGCTCCTGGTAATGTAGTATCAACATACAAAGAGTTCCATCCCTTGTCAGATGCAAACTTCTTTAAGTTCTTACCGGATACGCTGACAGTAAATTTTACTTTACCTTTCTTGAATGTAGCGTTTTTCACTTTCACACCGGCAATCTTCTTTGTCTTGTTACCGTTGAATACGCCAAGCTTACGGTTAGCATCATCATGGTTAGCTGCAACACCATTGTATCCCTTTGATGCGAAGCAAAGGTATGCACTATACTTGCTGGCTGCATCTGCCTTCTGTGTGGAAACTGGTGCTACAACGGCAGCTGCTGCTACAACGCCGGCTACTGCGAGTGATAACACTCTCTTTGTTACTTTCTGAAATCTCATAACAATTCCTCCTCTTAAAACTTAATAGAATTAGATGTTTTACGGCACTTTGTATGCCATAAAATAGCAGGCGGTATACTCCATTTGAAGAATCCCGCCACCTAAAACATACTAGCACCCGCCTCGCTCTTTGTCAACCGTTATGCACCGCTATTTCACCCTACTAATTCTCGACCTTTTGCATGACTTTTTCAATCTCTGCCACATACATCGTATGAATATTTCCATCGGCATACCACTTTGATTCGATGCCCTGATCTAACATCTGATCCATTGTCAAAACAGTTGCAGACAGTGCTTTACAGATCATCACGGTATCTGCTTCTTCCATATAAGGGACACCGTCTTCATATGCCACATGCATACCGGATTCGGCGATCTTATCTCGGTCTCGTCCTGACACTGTTCCAAGCAGGTTCATCGCCTTGCGGTACTCCTCCCCCGGAAAGCTGAGGGAGAATCTTCCCTGACGATCAATAAACTCTTTGGTATAACGGGTCTGGCGGATAAATACAAACGCCACATCCTTTCCCCACATAACGCCAACGCCACCCCAGGATGCCGTCATCGTATTTGCCTTTTCCTCATCTCCCGCTGTCACAAGCATCCAGTCTTTTCCGATCATCCGGAACGGATTTCCCTGTAACTGTTTCGTATCAATTTCCTGCATTTTCTGCATGCTCTGATCCTCCTCTTGATTAAAAAGTTTGTTTATGCGACATAGTATTTTATGCGCCGTCTGCAAAAAAAGACTGCTTTCTCTGCAAATATATGATAGGATGAAAAGGAAACTGCGTCAATACAATACGCAAACATAATGTCAGGGAGGGCACACCGTTATGCGATATTTTATGAAGCTCTACTATTCATCACAGGGGTTCGTGGGAAAAATACGAAGCAATTTTAAAAAGGCAAATATTTCCTCTCATGCGGGAGAATCTGCCTTTTTTACGATACTTTCCTTTTTCCCTTTTGTCATTTTCCTGTTGGCACTTTTGCAATATACACCGATCATGAAAGCAGACCTGACAAGTTTCTTTCATCTGATCTTCCCCTCTGCCATCGGAGATTATATAGAACAACTCATCGAGGAAATTTATCATTCCGGTTCGATCAGCATTTTGTCCCTTTCCGTCATCTCCGCCATCTGGCTAGGTTCCAAATCTTTTTTGGCTTTGATCCGGGGATTAAATGCTGTCTATGGCATCACGGAATCCCGCAATTTTATCATTGTGCGGATCTTCGCCTTTTTTTACACCTATATTTTTGCTTTATTTTTACTTGCCGCACTCGGCATCCTGGTATTTGGTAATACCCTATACTTCCATCTGACGAAACTGTTTCCTATTTTGGATCATACATTACTGTCGATCATCAGTCTTCGTTCGCTGGTCGGCTTTTTCCTGTTACTGCTCTTTTTCCTGATCCTCTATCGGTTCATTCCCAACCGCAGAGACACCTTTCGCCACCAATTTCCGGGCGCTCTCGTCGCATCCGGCGGATGGATCTTATTTTCCTATGCCTATTCTTTTTATGTCGACAACATCAGTAATTACAATCATTTCTACGGTACGATGACAACGATC
>JALEPA010000218.1 GCA_022766515.1 Lachnospiraceae bacterium
CTTGAATTATATGGAGAAAAGGTGAAAGCCTATTTGAGCAGGGGTGCCAGACCTTTACCGGGTATTCAGGAATATCCCGATAAGGCGGCGGGATGGGGAGCGTTATGCTTGGAACGAAGCATCCCCTAATTTTTAATCCAAACTTTTGTAATAGAGCAAACAGTGACAGTATCCCTCGAAAGTGGGATCAGTGATCTGTTCGCGAAATTCCTTGCACATACATTTGGTGTCTTCGTTCATTTCTAAGCGGCATGGACAATAGCCGTTTTTTTTGCGAAGGCCTTCTTGAACCCGTGCAACGATTTCTTTATCTTCGTTTAATCGAACTGCCATATGTTTTCAAACCTCCTTATTCAATCTTGCACTCATTATAGCATGTTATTCAAATTTCTCACAACCAAAACAATTGAAACAAACCGGAATGTGTCAGGAAGTCTTTCAGATTTTGCAAAGTTTGGATGCACAGAATCTGGATGCGCAATTAGCAATTCAGTGTGCGCCCGTGATAACAGGATTAAAGTTATCGAATTTGTTGATGGTAGATCGTTGTTGTGCCGGAAAGGTGGAACATATGCTGCGGGAAACCGGATTTTGCTGTAATCGAGTAATGGAGACAACTGACAGGACCGCCATTCTGGTCTATGATTTCAGTCGGCTGCAGTCGTACCTGTTGCAGTCCGCAGTAGGGTGGATGATGGGAAAATTTGGTTATCATGACCTGCGTGTGGAAGTGGTGCTGGAAAGATTTCGCCAGCGTTATGAGTCATATTTGCAGGCGGGTTGTGAATTTCCGCATGAGATGGGACTTTTGCTTGGCTATCCCCCGGAGGATGTGTGGGGATTCGTTGTCAACAAAGGTGAAAATGCACTTTATACCGGATATTGGAAAGTGTATGCAGGGACCGAACAAAAACGATCACTGTTCCATCAGTTTGAATGTGCCAGAGAGCATTTGATCCAATTAGTGCATCAGGGAGAGCGGATGGTAGATATTATTCGCAAGTACCGTGCAAATCAACTGCGAATGGCAGGATGAGCATTACAGAAAACGGATGTCTATGAGACAGAGCGTTTGGCTGTTTGCTCCTAAATATGGTAGTCAGGAATGTGAGATACCAAGACTCACAGAATTCTTTCTTTTTTTGAATTCTAAAAAGATAGCTGTCGCACCGCGACGGCTGTTTTTTTACTTTATAGGAAACTTTTCGTTTCCTATAAAGTAAAAAAACGCTCCACATCTTTATGGAATAGTTATCACTTTCTAACTTTGTTCGTTTTCAAAAATGTGTTATATTATGAGAATATAACAGAGAAAAAGGAAGGATGAACAACCAATGAAATATCGTACAACGAATGAACTGGAACATTTTGATTTTGAAGAGGCTGTTGTGAGCCGGATCGAGGCTGCCAATGGCAGAGTGAAGATCGTGTTAGACAATGTGACGATCTTGCCGGAAAATTCCTGCAACCGCGATATTCGCAAAATGAGAACTCACGATTTTTGCCTTACCCTGCAGGAGGGAAAGGTATCTCGTTTGGTGGAGGAAGGCTATAAAGTATATGATGCTGATGGCAATTTAAAACAAACTTTTGAAGATCGTGATCTGCCGGAGGAGCAGGTGGCACAGGGTTTGGAAGAGTTGGCTGGGCTGCCGGTATACCGCATTGCCAAGGAGGGAACACTATACAGCATGATCGTTGATGGAGAAGATCATTCTTTCCGCTTGGAGGTAGAGGCAGAACAGGACTTTGGGGAATGGGATCGTTTCCTGAGCATGGATAGCATGTAAAAATTATGTGTAAGAGGTAAAGAAGTTGGCAGAAAAAAATAATAGTATCGTGGAAGAATCGAAAGAAAATCCTTTGGGAACACAGAAGGTGGGAACCTTACTACATCGTTTTGCATTGCCAAGCATTGTGGCGATGTTAGTAGGTTCTCTTTATAATATTGTCGATCAGTTTTTTATTGGAAGAAGCGTAGGAGCACTTGGAAATGCAGCAACGAACATCAGCTTTCCGCTGTCTATCGCCTGTGTGGCGATTGCGTTACTTTTTGGGATTGGCGGCGCATCCGCATTTAATATCTCGATGGGAAAGGGACAGTTGATCCCTGCTGAACGACAAAAAGCAGTCTATTTTATGGGAAATGCATTATGCATGATGGTTGTATGTGGTGTGATCTTGTGTAGCGTGACACAGTTCTTTTTGAACCCTCTTTTGCTGTTTTTCGGGTCCTCACAGGAAGTGTTAGGCTATGCAGGGACTTATACAAGGATCGTATCTCTTGGATTTCCGTTTGTCATCGTTGCAACCGGAGGCGGACATTTGATCCGTGCGGATGGCAGACCCGGTTTTACGATGATCTGCAACATTGTCGGAGCGGTGATCAATACGGTGTTAGATGCTATTTTTGTCTTTGGACTGCATGGAGGTATGGCTGGAGCAGCATGGGCAACCGTGATCGGACAGGTGATCTCAGGAAGTTTGGCAATCTGGTTTTTATGCCATTGTCGTACCGTCCGACTTCAATGGAAACATATTCGTCCGGTGGCATGCTATGTAAGAAGGATCATGGCACTGGGGGCAGCTCCCTGCGCTAATCAGCTTGCAATGATGATCGTGCAGATCGTGATGAACAAGTCATTGAAATATTATGGATCGTTGTCGGCTTATGGAGAATCCATTCCTATCGCTTGCGTTGGCATTATTACGAAGGTCAATCAAGTGTTTATGTCCTTTGTGATCGGAATATCGCAGGGATTACAGCCGATCGTCAGCTTTAACTATGGTGCGGGAAAGTATGCCCGGGTAAAAGCTGCCTATATGCGCGCTTTGGTGTACGGATTTGCGTTAGCATTTACCGCCTTTTTGCTGTTTCAGATCTTTCCGCATCAGATCGTCTCTATTTTTGGACAAGGTTCTGCAGAATATTTTCGGTTTGCAGAAAATTATTTTCATATTTTTTTGTTTTTTACTTTTGTCAATTTTTTGCAGCCGATCTCGTCCAATTTCTTTACAGCGATCGGAAAACCGACCAGAGGTATTTTGCTGTCCTTGACCAGACAGATTTTTTTCCTGTTGCCGTTATTAGTCATTTTGCCAACGATCATGGGAATTGATGGCATTATGTATGCCGGTCCGGTGGCGGATCTTATGGCGGCAGTGGCATCGATCGCGCTGGCGGCATGTGAACTGCGGCGTAGAGAATATCGGGAAGCAAAGCCAACATTGAGTGAATAGCAGACCTTTTTTTTGCATAGCATACAATGAGAATGACACTTGATCACGGGGATTCGTATGAAATACAAACTGATGGCGGTAGCTGCCGCCGGTGTCGTTTTAGTCTTTTTAGTATTTCCACAGGTGGTGAGCGAGTCGGCTGCAGAAGGGCTGCTTATGTGGTTCCAAGTGGTGCTTCCGGCATTGCTGCCGTTTTCGATTGTTTCTACGCTGTTATTGCGTCTGGGAATGACGGACACAATCACGAAAGTGGTCGCTCCCTTTATCGGAAAATTGTTAGGGATTTCCCGAAAAGGATGCTATCCGGTCGTAGTAGGAATGCTGTCCGGTTATCCGCTGGGGGCGGCGACGGTAGCGCATTTGTGCCGTTCCGGAGAGATCACGACCAAAGAGGGCAATTATATCTTGCATTTTTGCAACAATGCCAGTCCTATGTTTTTGATGGAATATATTGGTGTATCCTGCCTTGGGTGGAAACAGCCGATCAAGGTATTGGTGTTTGTATATGCAGCAGGATTTTTGGGATGTGTTTTGGAACGGATTTTGCAAAAAAGTGGGAAAAAGAGGCAGAAAAAAAAAGAGGAAAAACGAAGACCAGAAGAAATACCTGTGCCAAAAGACGGACAGAAGAAGGTAAGCTTTATGCAGGCATTAGATGAAAGCATTATGTCATCCTTTACGATCCTGACTAAGGTGGGGGGATATATTATGTTGTTTTCCATTGTGGCAGGAGTGATCCGACAGGGCTGCCTGATCTCTACGGAAAACAAGGCGTTGCTTAGCGGATTATTAGAAATTACCGTTGGAGCTAAGGACATTACCGCAGCATTTCAAGGAAGAGCAGCCGTCTCCTGTCTGATGGGATTTGTCACCTTTGGAGGTCTGTCCAGTGCAGCGCAGACAGCGAGTGTGATCCGGGATGCAGGTCTGTCGATGAAGTCGTATTTATTGGCAAAAGTCAGACAGGGGATCATTGCAATGGTGCTTGTTTGGTTCTTTGGTTGAGTTTTATGGGAAATGTAGTATACTAAAGGGTGGAAAAAATATTGGAACAAGTGCAGCTTGGACCTGAAGATAGAAAGGAAGGAAAACAGATGGAACGAAAAAATGCATGGAAAGAGTATACGGAGGCGCAGTTAAAAGAACTGGAGAATGTGAATGAGGCATATCGTAAGTTCTTGACAGTCGGAAAGACAGAGCGTGAGTGTGTGAAAGAAATCTGCAGACAGGCAGATGCAGCAGGTTATCAGTCATTGGAAACTGTTTTGGAAACAGGTAAGAAGCTGCAGTCCGGAGATAAGGTATATGCCGTATGCATGAAAAAGAGCGTGGCAATGTTCCAGATCGGTAAACAGCCATTGGAAAAGGGAATGAACATTCTTGGAGCACATATTGATTCTCCAAGATTGGATGTGAAGCAGAATCCGTTATATGAAGATAGCGACATGGCATATTTGGATACCCATTATTATGGTGGTATTAAAAAATATCAGTGGGTGACACTTCCTTTGGCAATTCATGGTGTTGTCGTGAAAAAAGATGGACAAACCGTGGAGATCTGCATTGGTGAGCAGGAAGGTGATCCGGTATTTTGCGTTACGGATCTGTTGATCCACCTCGCTGGAGATCAAATGGAGAAAAAGGCAGCAAAGGTTGTGGAGGGTGAGAAACTTGATCTGCTTATTGGCAGTATGCCATTGGCAGGTACTGAGAAGGATGCTGTTAAGGCAAATGTTTTGGAACTTTTGCAGAAACAGTACGGCATCGAAGAGGAAGACTTTATTTCTGCAGAATTAGAGATCGTACCGGCAGGAGGAGCAAGAGAACTTGGTCTGGATCGCAGCATGATCATGTCTTATGGACAGGATGACAGAGTGTGCGCTTACACTTCTCTGGCAGCAATGTTAGAAGCGCAGGATGTGGAAAAGACAGCGTGCTGTCTGTTGGTAGATAAAGAGGAGATCGGTAGTGTTGGTGCAACCGGTATGCAGTCTCATTTCTTTGAAAATGTTGTGGCAGAGTTGATCAATCTGGAGGGAGAATATTCCGAGCTGAAATTAAAACGGTGTCTGGCAAACTGCCGCATGCTTTCTTCGGATGTGAATGCAGCGTATGATCCATTGTATGCAGAGGCTTTTGAGAAAAAGAATGCTTCTTTCCTTGGAAGAGGTGTTGTATTTAGCAAGTTTACCGGAAGTCGTGGTAAATCCGGTTCTAATGACGCAAATGCGGAGTATCTTGCAGAGCTTCGCAAAATTATGGATGATGCAGGCGTAAATTATCAGACAGCAGAACTTGGAAAAGTAGACATCGGCGGTGGTGGGACGATCGCTTATATTTTGTCTTTGTATGGTATGCAGGTCATCGACAGTGGTGTGGCAGTATTAAACATGCATGCACCTTGGGAGATCACCAGCAAAGCAGATGTCTATGAAGCAAAGAAATGTTATGAGGCTTTTTTACAGGCAAAATAAAACGATGAGAATGGTAAAAAAATACGGACTGTGTGTGCTGCTTGTGATCAGTATGGTGACATCTTTGTGTGGCTGCCAGACGAAGCGTAAGGCAGAAAAAAAGAGCGAGAACAGTTCTTTGACACAGCTTACGATGGTGTTGGATCAGTCGCCAAACACCAATCATACCGGCATTTATGTGGCACAGCAATTAGGATATTTTGAAGATGTCGGGTTGGAAGTGGAGATCGTACTCCCGCCCGATGAAGGAACGACAGATGTCGTAGCGAGCGGTACGGCGGAGTTTGGGATCGACACGCAGGAAGATCTTGCGGAGGGATTCTCAGCTGACAATCCTGTCACAGCTACGGCAGTTGCCGCAATTTTACAGCATAATTTACAGGGAATCATATCGACAAAAGATAAAGGAATCGATTCTTTCAAGAAGATCGAGGATCATTCTTTCGCGACTAATGATACTTTGATGGAGCAGACGATCCTTCGTGTTGCGATGGAGGGGGAAGGCGGTGACTTTGGCCGTGTTCATCTTCTGTCCAGTTTTGTGGACAATGCGGTAGATGCACTGCATACGGATATTGATTGCGCCTGGATCTATTATGGCTGGGAGGGCATACGATGTCAGCTTGCGGGCATGGTGACAAATTTTGTGCCATTTGCTTCTACAAATGAAGCTTTTGATTATTACAGTCCGGTGATCATTGGAAATAATAAATTTTTATCCGAACAGCCGGATACCTCCAGAGCATTTTTGAGTGCCGTCAAAAAAGGGTATCAGTATGCGATCGATCATCCTAAAAAAGCGGCAGAGATCTTGTGCGACAATGCACCGGAACTGGATGCGCAGCTGGTGGAAAAAAGTCAGCAATATTTGAAAGATAAATATATTGCAGATGCGGCGCAGTTTGGTGTGTTTGATAGTGATCGATGGAACACTTTTTACAACTGGCTGTGGCAGAATAAGATCATTCCAAGAGAGATACCGGAAAATACCGGATTTACGAATGAATATATTATGGATTGATCGGTGAAACTCTCGTCAAAATTACTATATTTTGTCGGAAGTTTTGGTATACATTTTACAAAAAATCGTAGAATGTGTTTAAATTATAAAAATTTT
>JALEPA010000226.1 GCA_022766515.1 Lachnospiraceae bacterium
CCCTCCCGCCTTCGGCGAATTAAAACAGGATATGCAATTTCAGAGATATTTGTTAATCAAAAAATTGATTTTTTACAATAATTGACAAGCATCTGTCACACAATCTATGTGATTCATATTTTTTGAGTACCGAGGCTCGTGATATCACTTCCCGTTTCATATTTTTCTTTTATCCTTTCACTTGCCATGTACCAATTTTGTACTGAATAACATGCTGGCACAATTCTTCCACATCACTACTCTGCTATTCTACCGTTACACTCTTAGCCAGATTTCTCGGCTTATCCACATCCAGCCCCTAGCCACGGATACATAATATCCCAGAAGCTGCAAAGGGATCACCACCAGACTAGCTGCAAAATGAAGATCTATCTTTGGTACATAAACAACAGAGTCAGCCGTATCCTCGATCGAATAATTGCCAAAGTTCGTCAATCCTATCAGAGAAGCGCCACGACTCTTGCTGCATACATTTTATAATACAAGCCTTAATAATTCTAAAAATCCTTTTTCCGTCCAGCCATCTCAAGCCACATCTTCTTTTTCTACAGCACCTGACTTTCCTCAATCTTCGGTCGGATAATTGACTTTATCACTTCTTCTGATGTCACTGCCAGCATTGAGCGTCGGCTCTCCTGCTATATTGCGTTCAAAAACATATTTTGAATCTGATGATAAATCGGACCGAAACGAATATCCAAGTCTATTAAATTTCTTAATATCCATAGGATTTTCAATATTATTTTCTGCCATATATCTAACCATTTCGCCTCGTGCCATTTTAGCATATGTACCTTTTGTTACAAGTTTATCTCCTGATAACTCACAAAATACAATCGTAATATATCTATCCTGCGGTGTCAGATACTTTTCTATACATTTAGAGTATTCTTTTGATGCCAGATTAATGATAATCCGGCTGTTGTCGACCACCGAGCGGTATAGCAAGTCTCCCCAGTACTCATACAAATTCTTAGAATCTCCTAATCCAACCTTTGCCTGCATTTCCAAACGATAAGGTGTGACGCCATCCATCGGTTTGAGAACACCATAAAATGCCGACAATATTCTCAAATGATTTTGTACATACTCAAACTGTCTGTCCTCAAACACGGATGGTGCCATATACTGAAATGCTATTCCTTCATATGATAACACGGCCGGAGTAAGCCTCCGCCAAAGATCCATATTTTCCAATCTATTAAAGTTTTGTTCCGCAATCTTATCATTACATTTCCAGATAGTCTTCAGTTCCTCTCTTGACTTAGCTGTCAACCAGCTTAGTATCTCTGTTGTCTTATCAATAAACTCCGGCAATTCAACCGGTGTAATGCTATCTGTGTCGACTTTCATCTTTTTAGCAGGGGATAATATAATCTTCATCAGCCTAATTCCTTAAGCATATTTTCAGGATCATTTGCTGCTTTAACTTTATCATTGGCTTTAATAATGATTCCATGTTCATCAATTAGATATGTCGTTCTTACCACACCCATATAAACTTTGCCATAGTTTTTCTTTTCTTTCCATACATCATATGCTTCAATAACTTTACGCTCCGGATCTGCTAAAAGCGTAAATGCCAGTCCGTATTTTTCCTCAAATCTCTTGTGGGATGCTACAGAATCCTTACTCACCCCAAGAATAACTGTACCTTTCTCCGTAAACTGTGGATAACGCTCCGAAAAACCGCATGCCTGCTTCGTGCACCCTGCAGTATTATCCTTTGGATAAAAATATAAAATCACTTTCTTGCCTGCATAATCGCTTAATTTATGCATTTCTCCATTCTGATCTGGCAATTCAAAATCTGGCGCTTTTGTTCCTATTTCTAACATATGTTATTCCTCCACCTCTGTAACTTTCATCTGTTTTTTCGTTCTCTTATTGTTCAAGATCATTTTATGTCCCGTATATATAGCCATAATCATGCAGATAAGAGAAGCACATGCCAAATATTTGTGGCTTGATTTTAAGCTTTTATGCCCTGTGTAAAAAGTCCCTACCATCGTAATTAACGCTCCGAGCGACCAATATTTATGTGCCTTCACGGCTCTTTCACCTCCTGTCTGTTGCATATTATATCAGATTTTCTATAATATGGTCCATATTTTCCTGAATTTCAAATGACATTCGGTCTTTTTTATATCCATTCCTGCTTTTCTACTGCTCCTGTCTCTCATCGATATTCTCCCTGCTCTGCAGGAATTGCTAAAGCAATTCTTGTTGGCTTCACGCTACATAACTTCAATTTTCTATACCATAAAAAGCTCGGTTTCCTTTGTTGTTTGTGCTAATCTAAATTTAGGTCACAGGGCTCATTGAAAATCAGGTCACTCCACGACCCTTGTGTTATCCTTTATCTATCAAAAGATAAAGGAGGTTGGAAAGGAGTGATCAGTCTGGTCATCAAACAACGAATCATCCTTGCACACATTGATGGTATGAGCAATCGAGCCATAGCAAATGTT
>JALEPA010000233.1 GCA_022766515.1 Lachnospiraceae bacterium
CTGTGGAATTATATGAACCAAAAGTTATCGGCAAAAAAGAAGGTCAAAGGTTGTGAATATTACCTTGCCGTTCCTGCCGACATCACAGAAGTGGAAAAGCAGGCGTATTCCCAGATCATTTCAGAAGGGGAAACCAAACCCAAAAAGGTATTTCTGGTCGATAAACCGGTAGCCAATGCCTATGGTCTTGGATTGGATCTGGACCGTTCACGCGGTATTATGATTGTCGATGTAGGTGCAGACACGACCGAGATCACCATTTTATCATTGGGTGGTATCGTTGTCAGCAAGCTGCTTCCGTTTGGCGGCAATCAATTGGACACGGTAATTCGCAACTACATCCGTAAAGAGTATAATTTCCTGATCGGCAACCGTACGGCAGAGCAGCTGAAAAAACAACTGGTTTATGCGATTCCAAGCGACACCGTATCGGTAAAAGTCGTAGGAAGAGATGTCCTAAAAGGACTTCCGGGCGAATGTACGATCACGGACACGGAGATTTTTCCGTTGGTACAAGACTATTTTACCGACATTGCAGGACAGGTTCGTTCTATGTTGGAACATACCCCACCTGAGATTTCTTCCTGCATTATTCAAGATGGCATTTATCTGACCGGCGGATCTTCCAGGATTCACGGATTGGCAGAGCGGATCGCAGAGACGACCGATGTCAGAGTCAATCCGGCAGCATCTCCTCAGGAGACGGTTGTCAATGGTCTTGGTTACATTGCCGAACACGCAAGACAAATGTCAAGACATATACACTTGATAAAATGAGATAGAACTAATTATCGGGAAGGATAGGTAATATGCGGGGAAGAAATAAAATAACAATAGATCCCAAATACATTTTGATCATCATTGCCGTAGTGAGTATATTGCTCATTGTTCTCTCGTTCCGCTTTGAAGAAAAGATGGAACCGGTACAATCTGCGGTAGGAAGCGTTGTGACACCGATGCAGAAAGGAATCAATTCCATCGGACGAAAGATTGCAAAAGGCATGGATTATGTGACAACGGTCAAGAAATTGACAAAAGAAAATAAGAAATTACAGAACAAACTGGATGAATTATCCTCTGAAAACAAGCTGTTGCAGCAGGATAAATATGAACTGGAAGATTTCCGTAAACTGTATGATCTGGACGAGCAATATGCCGGTTATCCGAAAGTTGCCGCACGAGTGATCAGCAGTGATCCGGATAACTGGTACAACACCTTTATTATTGATAAGGGTTCTGATGATGGACTGGCAGTCAACATGAATGTTATGGCAGGTGACGGACTGGTCGGTATCATAACCGATGTCAAAAAGTCCTATTCTACCGTACGGTCGATTATTGATGATGACAGTAATGTTTACGGTACCTTCTTGAAAACATCAGATAGTTGTATCGTAAGTGGTAACTTGCAGCTGATGAACGATGGAGTGATCCAGGTCAGCAGTATTTCCGGCAATGCCAAGGTAAAGGACGGCTACGAGGTGGTTACTTCGCAGATCAGTGATAAATATCTGCCGGGAATCTTGATCGGTTATGTGAGCAACCTGAAAAAAGATGCCTCCAACCTGACACAGACCGCCTATTTAACACCGGCTGCGGATTTCCGTAAGTTAGACATGGTATTGGTGATCACACAGGTTAAAAATTCAGAGGAATTAAAGGAGATGTTGAATTGAAGCGATACCTAACGATTTTTGTATTTATTGTGGTCTGCTTTTTGCTTCAGACGACATTATTTACCTCTTTACAGATCGCAAATTTGGTACCAAATCTTATTTTGGTCGTCACGGTTTCGGCTGGTCTGCTCTATGGTAGAAAAGCAGGAATGTTTGCCGGGGTGATCTGTGGACTGCTGGTAGATCTGCTTTATGGATCTGTTGTCGGAGTCAGCGTCCTGATGTTTACCGTTATCGGTTACGGATGTGGTGCTGCGAGCAAACTATATTTTGAGGATGATCTGATCGTCCCACTGGCAGCGATCGCAGCGAGTGATTTCGTGTATGGACTGCTGTATTATGCATTACATTTTTTGTTGCGCGGACGGCTGCACCTTTTATTTTATATCCGCAGCATTATTTTACCGGAGATGATCTATACCGTCATAGTCGGAGCACTGCTGTTTTGGCTGCTTCGCCTGATAGACCGCAAATTACATCCACCGGTAGAAGTACCCCTGCATCCCAAGAAACCATTTGAAGATTAAGGACATGCTGGACGAAAGGAAAGGCGTAGTATTATGTTAGATACAATAAAACGATATGTGCAAATGTTTTTTGAATCCAGGCTGCTGCCAATATCTGTTGTATACATATTATTATTTGCATTGCTTGTCAATAAATTGTTTGAGTTACAGATCGTAAACGGAGATACTTATGCAAAGGAATCCGAACAGCAGACAACGAGAACAAGAGAGATCAAGGCAACACGCGGTAATATCTATGATTGCAACG
This sequence comes from Lachnospiraceae bacterium, assembly GCA_022766515.1. Taxonomy (GTDB): domain Bacteria; phylum Bacillota; class Clostridia; order Lachnospirales; family Lachnospiraceae; genus Butyribacter. The sequence goes on from JALEPA010000233.1 coordinate 2,451, forward strand.
GAAAATTGCTTGCCTACAATGAATTATCACATAATGTTGTTTTTGAGGAAAACGATAACACCAAAGATCTTTCCTCAGAGCAAACCAATGATATGATCTACAGACTGATCCAGATCATTGAGAAAAATGGCGGTAAATTATCCGTAGAATTTTATATTCAAAAAAATAAAAAGGGCAACTTCGAGTATACGCTATCCGGAAATGCGTTATTGCGTTTTATCAAGGAAGTGTACTCGGCAAAAAGAGTGGAAGAGTTGACGCAGGAACAGCGAGACATCAGTGCCAAAGACCTGTTTGAATATCTGCGCTATGATACCGGAACAAACAGCCCAAAGTTTTCGATTGACAAAAAGTATGACGAAGATACGGCATTAAAGATCATGTCCGTTCGTTATGCGATGTTTATGAATCGTTATAAAAAATACGAGACGATCACACTGGCAAACAATGTTGATGATGTGACGGTTGCCGCTATTAAGGAAAACAGTGCTGAGCTTCCCGGCGTCAATATTTCTGATGATACGACTCGTGTATACAAGGATAGCAAATATTTTGCACACATTCTCGGTTACACCGGAGCTGTTACGACAGAGCGTCTGGAGGATCTGAAAGCTAAGGATGAAAACACGGATTATACCGTCTCTGACCAAATAGGTATTTCCGGTATCGAAAGCAGCTTTGAAGATTACCTAAAGGGAACGAAAGGCAGCGAAACCTTACAGATCAACAGCGCTACAAGCCGTGTATTAAATGTGATCGATACGAAGGATCCGGTGGCCGGTAACAACTTGTATCTGACGATCGATGCTACTCTGCAAAAGGAATGTTATGATCTGTTGGAAGAACATATTGCCGGAATCTTGTTATCCAAGATCAGCAATGGCAATAATGCGGGAAGTCGCGGTCGCTCCGCATCCGACATCCGCATTCCGATATTTGATGTATATAACGCCTTGATCCAAAACAATGTGATCGATGTGTCCCGTTTTACGGATAAAGATGCATCCAATCTGGAGAAGAGTACCTATCAAAAGTATGTACAGAAATCCAAACGGATCATGAAAAAAATGAGAACCTATCTTGCAGCGGACAGTAAGGTAACCTCATCACAGATGTCCGATGATATGAGTGATTTTGTATCCTATTTTTATCAGGCGCTCAAAAATGAGGGCATTGTGCTGACCGATGAGATCGATACTTCCGATGCAACCTATAAAAATTATCAATCCGGCAGGATCAGTCTGAGTGAATATCTGCAGTACGCGATTTCTCAGAACTGGATCGACCTGAGTGTATTAAAGATCGGTGACACTTATTACAGTGCAGAAGAAATCTATGCTATGCTCTTGGATTATGGTTTTAATCTTTTGGAAGATGATACAAAGTATATGAAAATGGTATACAGTTATCTGATCTACCATTACGAAATATCCGGAAAAGACTGCTGTCTGCTGTTATTTGATCAGGGAGATATTAAATACAACGCAGATGAATACCGCAATGTAAAATTGGGTATGACATCGCCTTATTCTTTCCTGACCAAAAAGATCCGAAAGTTAGAGATCACACCGGGTCAGTTGGGACTAGATCCTTGCTCAGGTTCGATCATCGTAACTGATACCAATACCGGACAGGTCAAAGCGATGGTGTCTTACCCATCCTATGACAATAATAAGATGGCAAATCAGGTCGATTCCGATTACTTTTATTCGTACCTGACCCAAAATACTTCTTCTCCATTGATCAATCGTCCGACACAGCAAAAGATCGCTCCCGGATCTACTTTTAAGGGAGTCTCTTCTGTGGCAGGCTTGGAAGAGGGGGTTATCTCACCTTCTACAACGATCCATGACAATGTGAAGTTTGAGAAGATCACACCGTCTCCAAAATGCTGGAGTACCTACTCGCATGGCAGCATCAATGTATCCGGTGCCTTAGAGGTGTCTTGTAACTACTTCTTTTACGAAGTGGGATACCGTCTCAGCGGCTTGGTAAACGGCAAGGTCAACAACGATCGCGGAATCGCCCGATTGAAAAAGTATGCTGATCTGTTTGGATTGACCGATACTTCCGGAGTAGAATTGCAGGAAAGCAAACCACAGTTTGCATCTAACGATGCGGTTCGTGCAGCGATCGGACAGGATACCCACAGTTACGCACCGATCCAGTTGTCGCGTTATGTGACCACGATCGCCAACAGCGGAACCTGTTATAATCTGACATTAGTGGATCAGATCAAAGATGTATCCGGTAATGTTGTTTTGGATAACAAAGCAAAAGTCCGCAACAAAGTCGAGATCGCACAGTCTACCTGGAACGCAGTCCACAACGGAATGTACCGCGTAGTCAATGGCAGCCGCAGCTCACTTGGTTCCATGTATAAGGACACAAAAGTCAAAGTGGCAGGAAAAACAGGAACAGCACAGCAGAGAAAACTGCATGCCAACCATGCCAACTTTATTTCCTATGCGCCATACAAAAATCCGGAAATTTCCGTTACTTGCGTGATCCCAAATGGATTTACATCTTCAAACGCAGCACAGACTGCACGAGATGTTTAT
>JALEPA010000240.1 GCA_022766515.1 Lachnospiraceae bacterium
CAATCTGCTATTCTCCATTGACATATGCCCTCATCTTTCTCATAATCCGTCTGGCGCCTGCAAAATCTTTCGATATACTGTCTCTTGCCGCCTGCTTTTCTTCGGTAAAATTTCTGGTCTTCCAAGCACTGCTCGTATTGATGCTGTTAAGCACCCCGGCAAAACGGATGAAAAATACCAACAGATTAAAAAACGGAAGCAAAAACACGACATACCACTGTTTCGCATAATACCGTTTGATCTCCTTAAATTCTCCCAGAAATCCAATCGTTGATATATAATAACACATTCCGATCAATACATACAATCCATATAAAAACAGTGTGGAAAATCCGATCAATTTCATCGAGAACTTCAGGCACAATAAACAGATCAACGCCAAGTACCAAATCATTCTCGGAAAGGCAAATGTATGATCGTACAATAGGGTTCGCACTCCCACATTGGTAAACATATTTTTGATGTTCATCTCTTTTTTCAAAAACATGTTTGACACTTCCAGACTGCCACGCTGCCAACGCTGTCTCTGCGTATACAGCTTGTTCATGTCTTCGATCGGATCTACAAAAAAGATCGCATTTTCACAGATCGTCACTTTGGTCTGAAGCAGATACTTCATCTGAAATGTGATCTGCGTGTCCTCGCAGATCGTATCCGTATTATACAACTGTGATTTTAACACGGCTGACTTACGAAACGCCGAAAATGCACCGGACAAGGTGTAGATCGTGTTCGTCTCTGCCGCATAGTTTCTTCCTGCCAAAAACGCCTGCGCATATTCCATAAACTCAATTTTGCGCAAGATCTTCGGAAAGAACCAAGGATACTCCTCGACCAGATCCGGTTCTGTCAGGATCGCACCCGTCATACACTCGATAGACGGATCGCTCTCAAATTTATAAACCATATTTTTCAATGCCGATCTCTCTAATAAACCGTCACTGTCAATATGAACGATATATTTTCCTTTGCTGTTAAACAAGGCAAGATTCAACGCTTTGGATTTACCCTGTTTGGCATTCAGCCACTGCATCCGCAGATCAGAATATTTCTCCTGGCTCTCGCAAAATACACGAAAACTGTCATCTTTTCCCTGATTATTGACCAACAATACACGAATACTGCTATTCGGATAGTCACTGTCTGCGATGGATGCGATACAGGCACCTAATGTGTCCTGCGAGTTATACACCGGAACAATAATCGTGATCTCCGGGTCTAACACCGGAATTTCTACTTTCTTTTGCTTGATCTTTTTCTTAAACAGGATCACAACACTTCCGATGGAAGGTACGATCTCCATAAGCACCGGGATTACGATCCATGCCGCCCAAAACAAAAAGCTGTCTGCCAGTCTACTTATTATTTCCATACGCAAACCCTCCTACTTTTTGGCGAATGATCTGTGTTCTCGTAAACACCATAAAATACAACACAACCGTCAAAAAGTAAAACAGCAGTCTGCCTACAAAGGTATGTGCCGCATAGTACGATTTCATGCCAAAGAAATAGATGACCGTACAGATCGTGATGATACGCAGAGCATTTGCTAAGATCAAATAGCAGACTCCAGTAATCCCCACAATGATGCGTTCCCTCTTGGTATATGCCCTAAAAAATACAAGAAGTGCCACAAATGCCATGATCTCCAAAATACCGGAACACTCAAAGTCGATCAACAGCGAAATTGAGCCTGCATCGGAATTGACAAAGATCACACCATATTTATAATACGCAGAAAACATATTCGTCGCTCTGCCTACTACTCCCGCAAGTGCCGACACAACTCTTGCCAACGGCTCCGTTGCATAGGGACGCAGATAAATCATCATAAAAATAAATAGTCCGCAGCTGCCCCAAATGTATTTCCACGCCCACAATTCGCTTTTGTGAAAGATACGCAACAGATACAGCCACAGAACTATTAAAATTACACCAAATATCGGACTCATTTTACCACCTTTATCTTATGTTTCTTAAAATACAGTCCACCTATTACAGCAATCGCACAAAGAGACAGACCCATCACCGGTCCGGTAGAAGTTCCTGCAAAAGTCACCCACTCGCCACCAATATTTACATAGTGTGCCTGAATGATCTTCATATCGGAAGCTTCCATGTCAAAGTGCTTCGCCAATTTTTCCAAATCCACTTTATATTCCATCTCATCACTGGACACACCGTATGTCACCATCATCTGACCATAGATCGGTGCATCAGGATCGTTGATGTTTGTTGCCGTAGAACCGGAATTCAGATCCCACAGATAATATTCATAAGTTCCCTTTTCCAGATCTTTAAGCTGTGGATCTTTGTTGATATTACCATCCTTGTCCACAGTAACCAAGCGGAAATTTATGGTATATTTGTCTTTTTCGTTAATACGGATTGCAAAAGGCTGGAACTCGCCCTCGTTGACATGCAGTGTAGAACGAACATGTCCGTACAAAACATCTCCGTCTGCATACAATGCCGCCTCGGCATCTCCACCTTTGGAGCCCGGTGTTGAATACTGCACCAGATCGTGTGGATAATAATCCCAGTCTGCATACTTTCCATCATAAACAATGCCGGAAAAAGACTTGTCCGAAGAAGAGTCTTCCTTCAAATTGGCAATGTCTTTGATCAGCATCTTATCTGACATATAATAACCTACAGAAATCGTCTCCTTATACTGCTTGATCGCCTCTGCAGGGATTGCTATCTCATACTGTTTATTGGAATGTGCTACTTTTGCACCTTCAATCCCATCAATGCTGTCCTTATTCAACTTAAATGAAGTGTTTCTTCCGGTGTCGGTATAGATCGTAAATTTACCATTGCTAAATGCACCGGACCAAGTCAGCGCACCATCGTCCGTCTCCTTAAAATAAATGTATAGATAATCTCCGTCAAATACTACTGCCATCTTCTCTAAGACATCAACATTAACATCCGTCTTAGATACCGCATTCCAGTCAGAGAATGTTCCATCAACGGTAATCCCCTTATACACCGGCTCTTCTTTTTCCGGAAGAGAAATATCTTTGCAGTCCGGGATCTTCTCACTGACAACGGAAGCACCACAATAAGACAAGGTAAAATCATCGTCTGCCAAAAATGTCTTTGGCACAGCCGCCTCTACCTCATATTTTCCTTTTTCCGTACTAGGCTCATAAGCCGTCTCTGCACCGTCTACCAATCCATAGCTGCCATCACGGATTTCTTTTGCCAGATTGGTAAATTGGAGCATCGTCTTACTTCCGGTCGTGCCATCCGCATACTGAAACTTGATCTGCGTACCATCGATCGGCATGCCCCACTGATTGCCTCCATTTTGTTGAATATAAAAATATAAATAACTGTCATCCTGTGCAACAGCCCATTTCTCTACCTTAGAGCTATCAGACTCCTGCATTGCGACATTTTCCCACTCCTCAGCATTTCCGTCCACACTGACGGAAACTGCACCTGCCGATACACAAGGCATACATACAAGCATACTTGCCATACAAACAATTCCTGCTAACTTTTTCATCTGTCTCTTCATATGTGTATCCCTTCCTTCTATGGCTGCCTGCCAGGCTGCCGGTTTCTCAGTCGTACAGAATAATACTATGCATAACCGCCCAACTTGTCAAGTTAATACAGATTCTGCACCTTGAATTTACGCTCTGCCTCTCGCCGTTGATCCTTCTTGGCGATATCCTGTCTCTTATCGTACAGTTTCTTTCCTTTTGCCAAGCCGATCTCCACTTTGA
>JALEPA010000012.1 GCA_022766515.1 Lachnospiraceae bacterium
CATACGATATGCCGCCTTTGCGGAAAAATAGCAGGCACCGCTCATTTCCGGTCCTCCGGCGATCACCAATACTTTTCCATAACTTCCCTTATGGGAGCGCATTTTCCTTGCCGGAAAACGCATCCGTACATCTTCTATCCCATCAAAAGTATAAGTATTACATTTTGCCTGTCGGATGATCTGCTGTGGTATTCCGATATCTGCCACGATCACCTGTCCGGCATATTCTGCGCCCGGATACAACAGTAAGCCCATTTTATTACATCCAAAAGTCACTGTGCGGTCTGCCCGCACTGCTTCTCCAAGGATAGCACCACTGCTGCCATCCACACCTGATGGCACATCTACCGAGATGATCGGTATCCCCGCCCGGTTCATCCACTGTATATACGCTGCATATTTGCCCTGCACCGCTCTGGTAAGACCAATGCCAAACATAGCATCTATCCCTATAGTATATTCTTCAAGTCTTGTTTCTGTGACCAATTCTTCCTGCGTCATATTGTCCCAAAACACGGACATACCAAGCATTTCTGCGATATGAAGCTGCTGTTGCATTTCTTCCGTACACTTTTCTTTCTGTCCCAAAACAAGTACAGCTACATTGTAGCCCGTTTCCTGCAAAAGTCTTGCTGCCGCCACACCGTCTCCACCATTATTACCGGTTCCGCAAATGGCTAAAATCTGATCCTTCCTGCTATCAGCTATCGACATCACACATGCTGCGACTGCCATAGACGCCTTTTCCATCAATACCATAGAAGGAATTCCGACCTCGTGGATCGTCGTTTGATCAATATATTTTGCTGTGGCACTATCAACAATATTTCTCATACTAATCTTTCATTCCTTTCTTCCCGTCCAATGGCGATCACATACGCCATAGCCTGCGTCTTATCATCTGCCAGAGAAATCTGGATTTCACAAATCCCCAACTCCTTTGCTTTCTCTTCTGCTCTGCCAAACAGACGAACTAACGGAGCTCCTGTCTCGCTCCGTACGATCTCTATCTCTTTCGGGGAAATCTTCGCAAAGCCTGTTCCGAATGCTTTGACCACCGCCTCTTTTCCGGCAAATGCTGTGGCACAGCGCGCATATTTCTGCCGGATCAGCTTTTGTTCCTCTTCCGTATAATATTTTTTCTGAAAAGATGGATTTGCATAGGATCCTGCCACACGATCGATCTCGATCAGATCCACGCCAATTCCCACAATCCTCATACTAATCTTACATTCCTTTCCAACCGCAAACTGATCATTCTGCATCATCCAGCTTGTTTTCCTCCAAATTGCCACGCCATACTTTCTGTTCCCGGTCAAATATCTCGACCACATCTGCACCTAACAGGTTGTGCATATATTTATAAACCTCTGTATTACGCATCTCCATATCCTGCTTGTGAAGAATGTTATCTTTGATCTCTTCCCGAAGCTGTTGGATACGCTCCTCGCGCTCTACGATCTCATCGGTATTGTCCATCAGCTCCTGATAGCATACTTTCATGCAGGCGATCAACAATTCTCTGTTTTTGATCACGATTTCAGCAGGTAGTCTCTCCTGTAAATTTTTCGCTTCCACAATTTTTTCATTGAGTTCAGCAATCAATTTCTGATTTTTTTCCTGCTTACGCAGACGCACCGGACTGTCAAATTCATGACCGTCTGTCATGTTATTCAGTACATTTTGCGTCAGTACCTTTTTTGCCTTATCGTAATCCTTTAGATCGTTGTCTGTCTGCCCCTGTTTCTTGATCAACTGATCCAGTTCTTTTTCCAACTGTTTGATCTCTTTATTTTTACGAAAGTCAGGAAATAATGCATGCCATCTGGCATCCAGCGGAAGTAACGGTATTTTCTTGCCCTGAAGTGCCTGCATATACATCATATCCATCTCGCTATCCTGCAAGCGTTTTTTTCTTTTGTTATGATTTTTACCCATGACAGCCCCCTTTCTATCTGTTGCCTCGTTTTATTATAAAACCGGCATATTGATAAGTCAAATTTGCAAAGTTTCCCTTTTTTATATATACTATAGCTACTATGTACAGGTGAAACGGGTAAAGTCTGCGCTTTGTTCTCCAGGGATTGCGAAAGGAAAATTACACAAGCAGCCTAACAGAGACGAAGAAACAAAGTGGACAAACCCAATTTGTTCGTAGCGTACCGCTACATGACAAACAATATCCTATAAAATAATTTGGAGGTAAGAATGAATTTAACAGAAGCAAAAAACAAATTAGCTGCCTATGGGCAGGAACATCTATTGGCGTATTATGATTCTTTAACAGCCGATCAACAGGAAGAATTATTGACACAGATTGAAGAGACAGATTTTACAGTTCTTAAAATGATCGGTCGTCCGGTCACGCAGCACGGAAAAGGAGTGATCACACCGATCCACGCATTACAGTTGTCTGAGATCAAAGCAAAGGAAGACGAATACACTGAAAGTGGTCTGGCTGCTATCCGCGCCGGAAAAGTGGGTGCGGTACTGCTTGCCGGTGGTATGGGAACACGACTTGGCTCTGATAATCCAAAGGGTATGTACGATATCGGGATCACCAAGCCTATGTATATCTTCGAGCGTTTGATCTGCAATTTAATGGATGTAGTCAGAGTGTCCGGTGAATTTATTCATTTGTTTATCATGACAAGTGAAAAAAATCATGCG
>JALEPA010000049.1 GCA_022766515.1 Lachnospiraceae bacterium
TTATTAGGCTATGTGCTGCTGGTATATTTTTCCTTCTACAATCTACATACGGAGAGGGCAGTTAAAGCGCTCCTTCCTTGGTTTGTGGCAGGCATTGTATTGATGACGATCGTAGGTTTGTTTCAGGTGGCTGGTCATGACTTAATTCAAATGGATTGGATGCAGAAGATCATTATCACCGAAGAAAAAATGCGTGGAAAGATTAAACTTTCTTTTGGAACAGGTAGAACTTATATGACGCTGTACAATCCGAACTATGTCGGATTTTATGGAGTTTTGGCAGTGCCTATGTTGATCGTGCTTTTGATCAATGCGCGCAAATATGCCTGGAAGATTTTTTATGGTATTTTGACGGCATGCTTATTAGTTTGTGTGTTTGCCTCTCAGTCAAGAGCAGGTATTTTGACGCTGGCAGGTGTGATCGTGCTGTTGTTACTATGCATGCGTAAAGTGTTTTTCAAGAAATGGTATGTTCCGACAGGGCTGGCGGTTGTTGCTGTGATCGCATTCTTCGGTATCAATCAGGCAACGAATAATGCACTGCTTAGTCGTTTGCAGGGCATGTTCCAATATCCAAAAGAGTCGTATGCACTTGAGAGTATTGTAACGGATAAAGATGTGACTTTCACGATCAAAGGAAATGAGATCCACATCACCGAGCAGATCGCAGAGGGCGGTCAGGCATCCTTTACTTTGCTGGATCAGGATGGCAAGACCGTTTCTTCTCAGACAGATGCATCGGGAGTGGTTACAGTCAATGACGATCGTTTCCCAATGACGATCGGTACTTATATCAGAGATAATTTCAAGGGATTTTATGTTGAGACGACTTTGAAAGCGAATGAGAATGGTGATGATACTCCGGTGAAGAAGCAGTGGATCTTTACCAATCAGTTGTATGAAGGTGACGATACTTATTATGTTAAGAGTGCGGGTGCTTCGCTGTTCCATATGAAAAAGCAAAAGGATGGACAGCCTTATTTGGAGGGACATTACAGCTTAGCGGATTATCGTGGTTATATCTGGGCAAAGACTTGGAATATTTTGAAGAAATATCCGATTTTTGGTTCCGGTCCCGATACCTTTATGATCGCATTTCCAAATGATGATCTGGTTGGATTGTACAATGCACATCATGACAATGAGATCATATCCAAACCTCACTGCTTGTACTTGCAGATTGCGGCACAGACAGGAATTCCTTCCATGATCGCATTTATCGTATTCTTTGGTTGGTATATCGTGAGCAGTTTTAAGATTTACTGGAAACAGGATTTCTCTAGTGATATGTCCAAGATTGGCGCAGCATTGTTAGTGAGCATTATCGGTTACCTGATCATGGGATTGACCAATGATTCGTGTATTGCTGTAGCTCCGATCTTCTTCGTGTTAGCGGGTATGGGACTTGGTGTGAATCGTTATATGAAACAGACTACGAAATAATAAGTAAGATCTCGGCGTATTACTCGTCAATTAAATGACGAGCAGTACGCCGAGATTACGGATCAGACCACTTTTATAAAAATGATAACGAATAATACGATATCGCCTTACAAACCAGTTTGCCTCGGGAATGGTGGCAAACAGATGTAATAATCGCTGGTTTCCGGGCGATATTTTATTGCCATAAAGCTGCAAAAATGCACCGGCCTGTGCACAGGTTTGGTACAAGACTTCGCGTTGCTTAGCCAGATGTGCAAGACGGCTCTTGATATAATGGGACCTGGAACTTCCCCCCACGACATTTCCCGTGTGCTGTCGATACAGAAGCAGTGGTTCATCCAGATAGACGATCTGTCCCATCGAAGCAGCGATCAGAGCGATCCACCAGTCGTGCATACGGATGGCTGGAGAAATCTCGGAAATAAGATTTTTGAGAGTAGCATTGAATAGCACTGTGCAGCCGATCAATTTATTTTCCATCATAATATGCGCCAGATCCAGGGCATCTGTGCGATAGCCGCTCTGTCGCTGGAAAGACGGATGTAAGGTATTCAAATGCTCATCGACGACTGTGGCGTCACCGAAGACGATAATGGGTGTGTTTGGTGCTGTCTGTTCGGCATCCTGCATTTTTTGCAGTGTATGTGCGATCTTTTCCGGCAGCCAGACATCGTCCTGGTCACAAAACATATAGTAATCCGCATCAACACAAGCGCAGCCCTCTAAAAAGTTGCGGATCACGCCATGATTTTCTTTATTGCGGTGATAGAAGATCTGTTCCGGATGTTTGCCTGCGTATTCTGTCAAAATTTCCGGGGACGCATCGGTAGATCTGTCGTCAAATACATGCAGAACAAAGTCGGTGCAGGTATTTTGTAAGAGGGAATCTAACTGTTCCCGTAAATAGGTTTCGCCGTTGTAAACGGCCATGATAATTGCAATCATAGTTCCTCCTGATTATTGCGATCTGTTTTGCTACATTATAGACCACATTTATTTTTTTTGAAATAGGAAAATTCCCTTTTTTGGTCAATGTGCACAAAAAACAAAGAGCGGATGCTGGAAAAATAGCTTGTTTTTTGTATATCTTTCGCTATATAATGTGGTCTGTTGAGTGTTTTCAGAAATAAACTTGGAAGTTGTACATGGCGTATGACTTTGGAGTTTGAGAAGAAAATATTAGAAATGAGGAGAAAGATGAATCGGAAAGAACCTATCATGTATATGGTGATGGGCGTGAGTGCTACGATCTTTAACTGGGCAATGTATTCCCTGTTTGTGGCATTTGTACCTATGGCGATCGCCAATATGGCATCGTGGGGCGTGACATTACTATTTGCATTTATTACCAATAAATGGTTTGTATTTGAGAGTAAGAGTCTTTCGGCGCAGGTGGTTCTCAAGGAGTTTATCGCATTTGCGACAGCAAGGGGACTGACCGGAGTGTTGGAGATCGTTATGCAGCCGAATCTGTATGCGATGGGCTTAGATCAGGCGTTGCTCGGCGTAGAGGGATTGGAGGCAAAGGTAGTGACCTGCCTGTCTCTGGTTATTGTCAATTATTTTAGTACCAAATGGATCTTTAAGGCGAAGCGTTCGATGCGTCCCTATGAGATTTAGAGAGGGTGCTGACGCATAGACAAAAACTTTTTTGAAAAAAATGTAAAAAATTGAAAAAAACATTTGACAATCACATTATAGTATGATAACATACATTTTGTTGTGACAAACACAGATGCATTAGTGGCGGAACTGCAGACGCAACGGACTCAAAATCCGACGGGGGTGACCTCGTGAGGGTTCAAATCCCTCCTGATGCACGAACGGAAGGGAAGCTGATGACAGCTTCCCTTTTTTCCATATAACGGACTTTTATATGGATCATAGAGCAAGAGATGGCAGCCTGGGAGGGTGATGGAAATGGGAAGAAAGACCATGAAATGCAGGGAGATCGAGAAGCGTTTTATTCCGTTTATTGACGACCAGTTAAGTATTCGGGATCTGGAGTGCTTTTTGCGGCATATGGATAGCTGTCCTGCCTGTAGGGAAGAGTATGATGTATATTATACGATGATCATGGGTATGCGCTATTTGGAAAGCGATAGTCCGATGGAACTGCGCGTGGATTCCGAGCAGAAACTTCGCTATGCCGAAGATTACCTGTTGAAATATAAGATCATATTTGCAGAAAAAGTGCTTTGTTTTCTGCTGTTATGCCTTGGTGCTGTGTTTATGTTATAGGAGAGTATGAAATGAAAGAAAAATTAGTATTGATCGATGGTCATAGCATTTTGAACCGTGCCTTTTATGGTTTGCCGGATCTGACCAATTCAGAGGGACTTCATACGAATGCGGTGTATGGTTTTATCAATATTATGCTGAAAATATTGGAAGAAGAGAAGCCACAGTATTTTATCGTGGCATTTGATGTGAAACAGCCGACTTTTCGGCATGAAATGTTTCCGGAGTATAAAGGGACCAGAAAAGGGATGCCGGATGAGTTGCGTGAGCAGGTACCGGTCATTCAGGATGTGCTTCGGGCGATGCAGGTGCCGGTCGTGACCAAGCCGGGATTTGAGGCAGATGATGTGCTAGGCACTTTGGCAAAGCAGGCAGAAGCAACCGGCATGGATGTTTCGCTTGTTTCCGGTGACCGTGACCTTTTGCAGCTTGCATCAGAGCATATTTTGATCCGTATCCCGAAGACAAAACGGGGCGGTACGGAGATTGAAGATTATCATACCGAGCAGGTCGTTGAAAAATATGGTTTGACACCACCACAGATCGTTGATCTGAAGGGGCTTATGGGAGACAGTGCGGATAATATTCCCGGAGTTCCCGGTGTCGGTGAGAAGACGGCGGTGAAGGTGCTTACGGCGTTTCCAACGGTAGAGGAAGCGTATGAGCATATTGAGGAGGTAGAGCCAAAGCGCGCCAGAGAGTTGTTGCGTGCCAATCGGGACCTGGCTTTCCTGAGTAAGCAACTTGCTACGATCAAAACGGATTGTCCGCTGGAAATTTCATGGGAAGATGCTAAGTTTGGAGATCTGTTTACGAAAGAGGCTTTTGAGTGGATCAAGAAACTGGAACTGAAATCTTTATTAAAACGATTTGACAGTGCTGTGGCAGAGGCGGCGGTTCCGGCACTGAATGAGCCGAGCAGGATCGACAGCGCAAAGGACTGGAAAGCATTTGTGGATAAGCTTTGCAAGAGTGCGCCTGAGCAGGTGGGCGTTGCGTTTTTGGGTGATCCCTGGGTAGGAGCAGGGGCAGTCCGTAAGCAGCAGAGCAAGAAATCCGGTGGACAGATGAGCCTTGTCTTTCTGGAGGATGGCGATCTTTTGTGTGAGGAAGAGGAGACTCATGAGGAAGAGTACGGATTCCTTGGAATGTCTGTCAGCTATCAGCAGGGGGACGAGCAGGAGACGGCATATGTATTAACAGGGGAGAAGGTCAGTGGCAAATTTTTGTTAGAAGAGTATCGCAAAATAGAGGCATTGCAGGCGGAAATTGTTTTGTTAGATTGGAAAAACGCATTGCATCTGACGAAGCCTTTGGAAAACCGTCGAGTTGGTGTAGAGCCAAAGAAACAGCAGGGTTTTACGATGGAGACGAAAGAAGATCGTCAAAGACGATATGAGTCTGTGCGAGATGTGAAGATTGCGGCGTATCTTTTGAATCCTTTGAAGGACACATATGAAGTCGATGATATTGCCAGAGATTATTTGGGAATCACGATCTTGTCTTATCAGGAACTGTTTGGCAAAGAGAAGTTGTCTGATCTGGTCAGTCAGGACGACGAGACGGTTCAGAAAAAATGTGCAGAATATTTTGGCTATCTGTCAATGGTGCCGCTGTTAGCGTGGCGTGTGCTGAAGGCGGATCTGGAAGAACAGAATATGCTGTCTTTGATGCAGGACATTGAGATACCGACCGTGTATTACCTGTTTGAGATGGAACGGCTTGGCGTACAGGCAAATAGAGAGATGTTGACGACGATGTCAGAGCAGTTGGAGCAAAAAGTGCTTGCTTTGGAGACAGACATTTATGATCTGGCGGGTGAGGAGTTTAACATCAACTCTCCAAAACAGTTGGGACTGATCCTGTTTGAGAAGATGAAACTGCCATTTGCCAAAAAGACAAAGACCGGATATTCCACTTCAGCAGATATTTTGGAAAAGCTGCGCAGCGAAGATCCGATCGTAGACAAAATATTGGAATATCGGCAGATCAGTAAGTTGAAATCGACCTATGCAGACGGACTTCCTGTGTTTATTGAAGAGGATCACCGAATACATGGTAAATTCAACCAGACGATCACGGCTACCGGCCGCATCAGCAGTACCGATCCTAATTTGCAAAATATTCCGATCCGTATGGATCTGGGACGGCAGCTTCGTAAGGTTTTTGAGCCTAAGGAGGGCATGATCTTTTTGGATGCCGATTATTCCCAGATTGAGCTTCGTGTGTTGGCACATATGTCAGGCGACGCCCATTTGATCGAGGCATATCAGAACGGACAGGATATTCACCGTGCTACGGCATCCAAAGTATTCCACACTCCGTTTGAGGAAGTGACGGATCTGCAGAGAAGAAATGCGAAAGCAGTCAATTTTGGCATCGTATATGGTATCAGTGCGTTTGGATTGAGCCAGGATCTGGATATTTCCCGTAAAGAGGCAGAGGAGATCATTGCACAGTATTTTGCAAGTTACCCGGCGATCAAATCA
>JALEPA010000057.1 GCA_022766515.1 Lachnospiraceae bacterium
AAATATTAAATGGTAATTTATACCATGAAATGCAGGATCTGCTTTGTGCCAGTGACATATTGGTGACAGATTTTTCCTCTAGTATCTGGGATATGGGCTTACAACACAAACCTGTCATTGTATTACAAGACGCTATTACAAAGTATGAAGAGACCGATCGTGGTTTTTTCATACCACCTGAAATGTGGCCCTACTTGCAAGCAAAAAACATAGAGGATATCGTATCTGTATATCAAAATTTTCATCAAAATGAATATCTTCACGATTTAGATGTTCATTACTCAGAAATGGGAAGCTATGAAAATGGGACTGCATGCAAGCAACTAACTGCTCTACTGCAAAAACTCACCCAAGGATCTTGAATCCCTTGGTATACCATAGAAGCAAATTTTACTAAATTAGCAAGGAGTAAACAATGAGAAACACACGGGACAAAAAATTATGGATTTTTAATGCAGGTAATAGTTTTGCCGGCAACCCAAAGTGGTTGTTTGAATATATTATTCGACACCGCAAGGACATCACTCCGGTATGGATGTGCTATGAAAAAGATACCTATGATTATGTGACAAAATTACAATATAAAGCTGCCCTGTACGCATCCGGTCAGGGAAAGAAGTATATGCAGCAGGCTGGCGTTTATGCTGTTGAAATGTGTAAAGAGGTTTTTCAACCCGAATTACAGGGTATTACGATACTTAATTTATGGCATGGCGTGGGATGCAAAAGTATTGAGAGAAAAGTAGTTGGCGGTTTTTTATGGGAACGCTTGGTTCGCAAATACATCATGAACAATGAAATGTATTTGAATAATCAACTATTTTTGGTGACTTCACCATTAATGGAAGAACATTTTAAAACACAATGCGGAATTGAAGATTCTCATGTTATTCGGGCCGGATATCCCCGTTGCACTGTATCTGACCCTGTTTGCACATACAACCACGACATCCTATCACGACAAGGGCTTACCAAAGATCATCGTTTAGCAATATATGCCCCTACCTTCCGAGAAGTTGATCGAGATAACTTTATCACAAAAGCGATTCCTGATTGGAAACGCTTAATTGAAGTATTGCAAAAAGAAAAAATTGTATTAATTCTAAAAATGCATCCCCTGGTGGAAAAAGATGCGCAGTACTTAGAATTAAAGGAATTTTACAAAGATTGCCCTTATCTCTGTTTTTGGGACAACAAAGAAGATGTTTATGAAATTTTTAATAACATTGATATTGCGATCACGGATTATTCCTCTATTTTCTATGATTTGCAGGCAAGAGGAGTAAAACATTTCATCCGTTATTTTTTTGATATCGATGACAAAGAAAATCTAAGGGATTTTGTTTTTGATGTTCAAGAAATGACTTGTGGTCCAACAGCAAGCAATTTCGAAGAATTACTTGCTATATTGCAGTCTTCTGATACAACCGAAACTGAAGACTTAGCCCGAATACATGATTTATTTTGGTCATATACAGCAAACGATGACTGCGAACATATTATTAATGATGCCTTAGCATTTACTCCTGAACAGCGTGAATTACCAACACTGTACAGTTTTGATATATTTGATACATTGATCGGAAGAAATACCATTTTTCCAACGGCTGTATTCGGATATGTAGAACGAAAGATCCAAACTTCCAGACTGTCCTTCTCCGAACTCTTTTTGCGAAATTATTCATCCATCCGACAGGATTGCGAAAAAAATGTTCGGGAATTTTATCGCAAATCCACATTATTGCGTAAAGATGACCGCCTAGAAATTACATTTGATCAAATTTTTGAACGCATGCAGGATATTTATCATCTTTCTGATGAGCAGATTTTAGCATTAAAGCAATGGGAAATCGAAGGAGAAAAACTTGCCTCTTTTCCTATTCGCAAAAACATTGACTATCTGAAAGAATTAAAAACTGCCGGTAATGATGTTGTCATGATCAGCGATATGTATCTGCCGGAAGAAGTTGTCCGACAGCTTCTTCACAATGCCGATCCATTTTTGGATTCGATTCCTTTATATCTGTCCAGCACTATCGGACATCAGAAGACAACCAAACGACTGTTTCTGCATGTCTTTAGTCAGCTGGATTATAAATATGGTAATTGGATCCATATCGGTGACAATAACTTTGCTGATAATGTACAGCCGGCATCTCTGGGAATTGAGACACAACCTATAGAAATCGAGCCATATTCAGACTACGAAAAATCAATGTGTTATTTTACAAACAACTATGAATTTCGTAAAATAGCAAAAATGATTTACGATTGGCGCATCCAGCAAGAAGAACGCTCACAGAATGAGTTATACAGCTATTGCTATGCAACCACCTATCTTGTCCCTTATGTAAAATGGGCAGTAGACGATGCAATTCGCAGAGAGCTAGATACCTTATACTTCATTTCACGCGATGGTCATTATTTGAAGATTATTGCCGACGCGATTATTGAAGCGAAGCATTATGATATTAAAACGAAATATATTTACGGTTCCAGAAAAGCATGGCGTATTCCATCTTTCATTACTGAAGTGGATGAAGACTTTTTTGAACATTTTGGTAATTTGAATGGAATCCAAAACTTTGATAAACTTTTATCTTCCCTGCATCTTACAGAGGAGAAATTCCAAGAATTTTTCCCAGAACTGATGTATATTAAAAGCACCACTCGCTGGTCTGAAAAGTTTTTGGATGAAATTCGTGGACAACTAAAATCATCATCAGCCTACCGAAATTATTTGTTAGAACTGGCAAGAGAAGAACGCTCAATCGTTGTGAGATATCTCCAACAGGAAATTGATTTCACAGAAAAATTTGCCTTTTTGGAATACTGGGGACGCGGCTACACACAAGATTGTCTTGTACGATTAATGAACGAGGCAAACGGTGGGGAAATCGATTCTCCAATGTATTATGTGCGTTCGATCTATCCAAGTATAGGACATTCTATACGATATAATTTTACAGAAAAACCATACTCTCTGCTTTTTGTGGAAAGTATCTTTTCAAATGTACCATATAAGACAATTAGTGCTTACCAGGAAGTGAATGGACGAATCGAACCCGTTATCACTCCTTGTGATAACAATCAGGATCTGCATGCAAACTTTGAAAAAAATTTTGCGCAGTTTGCAAAGGACTATTGTGCGCTGGATATACAAGATGAAGAAACCATTTTACACTATTTGTATAATTTTGGTGTCTCTTATTTCCATAAGAACAAAAACCAACCAATCTTTTTGGAAGTGTTAGGCAATTTGAAGGACTCTGTTACAATGGGTGGCAAAGTAGAAGAATACGCTCCACCAATCACTTTTCAGACCTTGATTGATTGGAAAAACGGAAAATCATTCCGCACAAATGATATGCAAATGTCCATGAAACAGACAAATTTTGTCTTCCGCGGAATTTATAATGGGTACGCTTTTTACTGTAAGAAAATCCGTGATCGTATTCGCCGCAAACAAGGCAAAAAGATTTATTAGGAATAAAAGAGCAAAACCGGCGTTTTGCTCTGCAAGAATTGCTTTAGCAATTCTTGGTGGCATATCACTACACTATGAGCAGTTTCCTATAAAGCAATAAAATAACCAGTAAGCACCGAAACTTAGGTACTTACTGGTTATTTTGTTTAGTAATCTCCATTCACGCAGGATATTTTATATAATAGTGAACACATTTGTCCACTATCTGCTCATCTGGAAAAACAGAATAAAATTTGCATACTATTTTAT
>JALEPA010000064.1 GCA_022766515.1 Lachnospiraceae bacterium
GAAACTTCTCGTTTCCTATAAAGTAAAAAACGCTCCGCGAGGATGCGCATCTCGCGGAGAAGAAGTTAGCTGTAAACAGCACCGCTCGAGCGCGAAAGAGTTGCAAGCGACTCTTTGTTCTAGATCACTTCTTGTAACGCAGTGGAAAGCTAACAAGAATTGCGAAACAATTCTTGGATTTGGGTTTGACACTCTTCTTATTTCTTTGTATAATAGGTTGAATATGTAGATTGGTGTAGTAGGGTCTAAATGAACGCAACCAATTAAGTCCATTTGTACCGAAGAAGGAAACGGATGAGGCACAAACGAACATGCGCATGCATGAGCGCAGAATGGAGGATGACATGGCAACATATACCAGGCAGGATATACTGGATCTGATTGAAGAGGAAGATATTGAATTTATTCGTCTTCAATTTACAGACATTGCAGGTAATCTAAAAAACATGGCAACGACTGTGGATCAGATTGAGAAAATTTTAGATGGCGGCTGCCGTTTTGACTGTGCAGCAGTTGATGGATTTCGTGGTGCCGGATACGAGGAATTATTCCTGATACCGGATCTGGACACCTTTGTGATCTTTCCTTGGAGACCACAAAACGGAAAAGTGGCACGCTTTATCTGTGATATTGTTAAGCCGGATGGCACACCGTTTGCAGGTGACAGCCGTTATATATTGAAAAAAGTACTCGCCGAGGCAAAAGCGATGGGATTTTCTCTGGATGTAGGGATTAAGAATGAGTTTTTCCTTTTTGACTTGGATGAGAATGGAGAGCCGACCAATCACACATCCGAAAAGGGCGGCTATTTTGATGTAGGTCCGGCGGACGGCGGTGAGAATACCCGTCGAGATATGGTCTTATATCTTGCAGATATGGGAATAGAGGTAGAGAGTTCCTACCATTTAGATGAGCCGGCACAGCATGCGCTGGAACTTTCTTATAAAGACGCGCTGACGATGGCGGACAACATTATGACGACAAGACTCGTGACACGCACGGTGGCAAAACGGCATGGCGTACATGCAACTTTCATGCCAAAACCTAGAAAGCATGTGCAGGGATCGGGTGCACATTATACATTTTCATTGCGCAAAGATGGACAGAACCTGTTTTCCGACCCGGAAGACAGTCATGGCATCAGCAAGCAGGGTTACCAGTTTATGGCGGGAATGTTACAGCATATCGCAAACATGACACTGGTAAACAATCCGATCGTCAACTCTTACAAGAGATTGATCCCCGGATATCTTGCACCGATCGCAGTAGGCTGGTCGTTTACGAACAGCAGTCCATTGATCCGATTGACATCGATCGGAGGAGATGGAGCGAGAATTGTCTTACGAAGTCCGGATGGAGCGGCAAATCCTTATCTGGTCATTGCATCTTGTCTTGCGGCAGGACTGCAGGGCATCAAGGATGGAGCAGAGCCACCGGCATCGATGGAAGAAAATGTTGATGAGAATCCACAAGGAAACCTTCCGAGAACACTGCATGAAGCAGTGGGACTCTTTGCACAGGATGATTTTTTGAAAGATGTACTGGAATCACACATTTCCAGTCATTTGATCCGAGCAAAGGAAGAGGAGTGGAATGAATATTGCAAACAGGTAACTCTTTGGGAAAAGGAAAAATATCTCGGCACAATTTAGTGCCGCAGACCGAATCGATAGGAGGTTACCGGCAGTATGGCAGATATAATCATCTCTTTTCCAAAGCTGGATGATGCAAAAAATCTGCGGCGTCTCCTTGTGAAAAACGGGCACGATGTAGCCTTGGTATGTGACAGTGGCGCGCAGATCGTTAATGCGGTAAATTCGCTTGATGGTGGAATTGTGATATGTGGTTATCGCTTTTCGGATATGCATTATTCAGAGATTCACGAGTATTTGCCAAAGGGATTTCAGATGTTATTGCTTGCATCGCCTGCCAAACTTGCAGACTGTGATGTGAGAGACATGATGGCACTGCCAATGCCGTTCAAGGTACAAGATCTGTTAAGTACCTTGGAAACGATGCTTGCGCAGTATTATCGTTGGAAGAAAAAACAGAAGAAAAAGCCGAAAGCTCGTTCGGAAAAGGACAAAAAAATTATTCTTCAGGCAAAGGAGCTGCTCATGGAGCGTAACCATATGAATGAAGAAGAGGCACATCATTACATACAAAAAGTTAGCATGGACAGCGGTACCAATATGGTGGAAACCGCTGAAATGATACTAGAACTGAACGGAAAGGAATGGGATCTATAATGAAAAAAGCGTTTTTGATCTTAGAAGATGGAACGGTGTTTGAAGGGAAAAGCATGGGAGCCGACAAAGAGATAATCAGCGAGATCGTATTTAATACATCGATGACCGGTTATCTGGAGGTGTTGACGGATCCAAGTTATGCGGGACAGGCGGTAACAATGACATATCCGTTGATCGGAAACTATGGAATCTGTTACAGCGATATGGAGTCACGCAAGGGATGGCCGGATGGCTTCATTGTGAGGGAATTATCCCGTATGCCAAGCAATTTCCGTTCAGAAGATACGATCCAGCATTTTTTGGAGGAAAATGATATTCCGGGAATTTACGGAATCGATACAAGAGCCCTGACCAAGATCTTGCGAGAGAAGGGTACGATGAATGGTATGATCACCACAAATGAGGCGTACAATCTTGACGAGATCCTGCCAAAGCTGAAAGAGTATACCGTGACGGGTGTTGTTAAGAAAGTATCCTGCACGGAAAAAGAAGTATATCAGCCGGGCGACATTGGTTCCGAGAAAGTGCCGGTAGAGAGAAAAGTAGCTGTCATTGATGTAGGTACGAAGAAAAATATCATTCGCTGCCTGCTCAACCGCAACTGCGAAGTGACAGTATATCCACAGGATTTCGATGCAAAAGAAGTGATCGCATCAAAGCCGGATGGCATCATGATCACGAATGGACCGGGAGATCCTGCGGAATGTGTAGAAGTCATTGCACAGGTGAAGGAATTGGCACAGTCCGGTATTCCGATCTTTGCGATCTGCCTTGGTCATCAGCTCATGGCATTGGCGCATGACGCAAAGACTTATAAGATGAAATACGGACATCGTGGTGCTAACCATCCTGTCAAAAATCTGGAGACCGGAAAGGTTTATATTTCGTCACAAAATCATGGCTATGTTGTAGATGCTGATTCATTGGATCAGACAGTGGCAAAACCTTGGTTTATCAATGTAAATGATAAGACTGTAGAGGGCCTGATCTACATGAACGAGCCGATCAAAACAGTACAGTTCCATCCGGAGGCAAATGCAGGTCCAAAGGACTCAGAGCTTTTGTTTGACGAGTTCATGAAGATGATGCAGTAACAGTAACGGAAAGTACAAGATATTACAAATAGAAATGAGGTTATGATATGCCAAAGTTAGAAGGAATTAAGCGAGTATTGGTCATTGGTTCTGGTCCGATCGTCATCGGTCAGGCAGCAGAGTTTGATTATGCGGGAACACAGGCGTGCCGTTCTCTGAAAGAAGAGGGAATGGAAGTCATTCTGGTAAATTCCAATCCTGCTACGATCATGACAGATAAGGATATTGCAGATAAGGTATATATTGAGCCGCTGACGGTAGAAGTGCTGCAGCACATTATCGAGGTGGAAAAGCCGGACAGCCTGCTTCCTAATATGGGTGGACAGGCAGGACTCAACCTTGGTATGGAGTTGGCAGAGTC
>JALEPA010000068.1 GCA_022766515.1 Lachnospiraceae bacterium
GAATGGAGGAAAAGAAAATGAAAATTTTAGTATTAGGCGGTGCTGGTTATATTGGTTCTCATACCGTGAGAGAATTGATCGATGCAGGAGAGGATGTCGTAATCATCGACAACCTTGAGACAGGACACATCGAAGCCGTGCATGAAAAAGCTGTTTTTTATCAAGGAGACATCCGAGACAAAGCGTTTGTTGACAGCGTATTAGACAAGGAAGATATTGATGCCGTCATTCACTTTGCAGCGAATTCCCTTGTTGGTGAGAGTATGACCAACCCATTAAAATATTATGATAACAACTTATATGGTACCAAGGTACTTTTGGAGAGCATGGTCGAGCATGGAGTTAATAAAATTGTATTCTCTTCTACAGCAGCGACCTATGGAGAGCCGGAGCGTATTCCAATTTTGGAGACAGACCGTACAGAGCCAACCAATCCATACGGAGAGACGAAGCTTTCTATGGAAAAGATGATGAAATGGACCGATAAAGCACATGGTCTGCGTTATGTGGCACTGCGTTATTTTAACGCATGTGGCGCGCATGTAGACGGTACGATCGGTGAGGCGCACAATCCGGAGACACATTTGATCCCACTGATCTTGCAGGTGCCAAATGGTCAGAGAGAGAAGATCAGCATTTACGGAGATGATTACGATACCAAAGATGGTACTTGTGTGCGCGATTACATTCATGTAACAGATTTGGCGCAGGCGCATATTCTGGCTGTAAAATATTTAATGGCTGGAAATGAGAGCAATGTCTTTAATCTGGGAAACGGCGTAGGATTTACGGTAAAAGAAGTGATCGAGACAGCGCGTAAAGTGACAGGACATCCAATCCCTGCCGAGACAACACCTCGTCGCGGAGGCGATCCTGCCAGATTGATCGCATCCAGTGATAAGGCAAAAGAAGTCCTTGGCTGGAAGCCGGAGCATGCAGATCTGGAGGAGATCATTGCAACAGCATGGAAATGGCATAAGAACCATCCAAACGGATATGCCAAATAATAAAAGTAAATGAGGTAGGCTGTGTCCATAGGGGAGAGGGGCATAGCCTCCTGATGGTTATAGGTGTTTGCGCGATCGGACACAGGATAGCCACAGATGTGTATAAAAATATGGTGGAAGGAGGGTGTGCAATATGAGTACATATGATAATGATGAAAAAAATAATACAATCACAACAAAAGAGCTGGTGGATTTATCGAATTGTTCGGAATGTGCTATGTTTATAGCACAACCGGGTACACAGATGGAGATTTTATATGCCAATCAGACATTTTATGATTGGATTCAATATTCGGAAGAAGAATTTGCGCAGGAATGTAATAGCAGTATTATGGCATTGATCCTGTCGGAAGATAAGCAAAAGGTTCGTAATCTGATCGCCAGACAGACTGCGTTTGGCGGTAAGCTGCAGCTGGAACTTCGTGTCCAGAAAAAGGACCACTCAATTTTGTGGCTGTCCGTTACGGAGACACCTGCCAAGCAAAACGGCAGATCTGTATATTACGGCTCCTGTCTGGATGTGACGCAGGTAAAGGAAAGCTTGTCGGAAATGTCTCAGGCAAAGCGTGATGTGGAGTTGATCGCCAACAACATTCCGGGTGGTGTGATGAAACTTCGCATGACGGACTTTAAGCTTTTGTATGCCAACGATGGTTTCTATCGTCTGGCAGGATATTCCAAAGAGGAATACCAAGTGCAGTTTGGTGGATATTGTGACCAGGTGCTGCATCCTGCCGATAAAGCTATGGTGCAGAAGCAGATCACCACTGCACTGGAAAATCGCGGAGTGATCGGATTTGAGTATCGTATCATGGCAAAAAGTGGGGAGATCCGCTGGTCGTATGTCAATGGTTGTCGCGTGGATGACGATCAGGGTCAGCCGGTATATCTTTGCATTATTATGGATATTACCAAGCGAAAAGAACTGGAGAGACAATCGGAGGAAAATGCCAAGAGAGCAGAGCTCATCGCACGGTTTATGCGAGAGACAACTTGGACTTACGATGTCAGCACGGGAACGCTGAGCCGTAGCGGTAATTTGGGTGAAACCTATTCCAACGAAGCCGTATTGGAAGGACAGTTTCAGGAAGATCAGTTAAAGGCGATCTTGCATCCCGATGATGTTACGCCGTTTTTGAACGAACTTCGTCAGCGCAGTGAACAGCTGGGCGAGCACAGAGCGGTGTACCGGATTAAGGACAGCTTTGGAGAGTACCGCCGGATGGAAGTCGGTACGATCTCTGTTGACACGGTGGGCGATGGCAAACCGGATAAAGTGTTTGGTGTGACGCGTTTGCTGGAAAATAATGCGGTGCCGATGGCGCAGCATGAGATCGCGGCAACGGCAGCGGGAGATATTGGCGCAAGGTTGTGGCGCAAGGCAAAGAATGGATTGACTAGGGCGGTGGATTCGCTGACGGGTATGGTGTCTTACGGAAAGTTTTTGGAGCAGGCATCGGATACGCTTGCGGCAAGAGATGAGAATTTACATTATGCCGTACTTTGTGCGGATATTGATGAATTCCGCAAGTTCAACCATCACTATGGATTTTCCATCAGTAATGAGATCTTAAAACGCTTTTCTAAAGTAATGCGCAAATATACAGAAAATGGTGGCGTTTGCGCGAGAGTCGATGGGGATTATTTTGTAGGTATGTTTACCTATGAAGATCACAAATCGCTGTTAAAAATGCTTTCCGAAATGATGCGTTATCAGGATGAACTGAACATGATAGAGAAACAGATCACCTTTGACACGACCAATGGTCTGTATCTGGTTCAATCGGAAGATGAAGAACTGGGCGATATGTTGGAAAAGGCAGACCTGGCGCGTAGAAGTATCAAGGGTATTCGCGGCAATCATTATGCGATCTATACCGAGGATCTGCAGGAAGAGCGTTTCAAAGAGGAACGAATTATCCAGGAAATCTATGAGGCGATGGAAGGGCAGACGATGGAGATCGGTTACCTGCCTCGTATTCAGGGCGATAAAGAAAATGTTGTCGGTTGCAAGGCGGCAGCGCAGATCCAGTTGAAAGACGGACAGTATTTGTATTCGGATGCGATACTGCATTATATTGAACGAGGCGGCAGACTGGAGAAATTCTCTTTCTATCTGCTGAATCAGGTGTGCTGCAACATTGGCGCTTGGAAAGCAAAAGGCAATAAGGTGATACCATTTTCGTTGGAAATGACAGCGATGCAGCTTTCAGCGCAAAATGCGGTGGAGATCATTGACGACATTGTTGTCACGCAGAATAAACTGGATCCGACCGATCTGACTTTTGAGGTCAATGAGCGTTATTTTGCTGATATGACAAGTGCGATGCAGATCAATCTGGAGAAGCTTCGTGCAAAAGGCTATCAGGTAGTGATCAGCCGTTTCGGATCGCATCACACGGCATTACATTCGCTGCGGACAATACCGGTTACCGGGATCAAGTTTCATGGGGAATATTTTACCGAGGACATTAACCGTTCCAAGGAAAAGATCATTTTGAAACATATTGTGTCAATGGCGAAGGAATTGGATATGACAGTATGCTGCGGAGGAATTTGTACGAAACTGCAGGAGCAGTATGCCAAAGAAATAGGGTGCGATTATTTGGAAGGTTCCTATTATTATGGAGCAATGCGTGGGAGTGTTTTTGAAAAATGCTTTTTAGAGTAAATGTGTAGAATGGAGGAATCATAACATGGAAAAAAAACAACGAATGTGGCGAAAATGTCTTGCAGCCTTTATGGTACTGGTCATGTGTGTATGCATTACAGGGGAGCAGTCGGCGCAGGCAGCGTCTAAACCGGCAAGACCATCGATCTCTTTGGTCAAACGAACCAAAACAACGGCAAAGATCAAGATCAAGAAGAAAGGATCTGTGACAGGTTATCAGATCGCAGTGAAGACTTCCAAAAAAGGAAAGTACAAGCTTGTAATGCCAACGAGAAAGAGTACATTCGTTCTCAAAAAACTGAAAGCAAATAAAGTGTATTATGTGAA
This sequence comes from Lachnospiraceae bacterium, assembly GCA_022766515.1. Lineage (GTDB taxonomy): Bacteria > Bacillota > Clostridia > Lachnospirales > Lachnospiraceae > Butyribacter. The sequence goes on from JALEPA010000068.1 coordinate 4,006, forward strand.
AGTCAGAGCGTTTAAGACAAGAGGCTACCATATTAAACACGGTAAGTTTTCTAAGCCAATCAAGATTGGTAAATATAAGAAGAAATCGACGAAGAAACCAACAGCGACGGCAACACCAACGCCTACACAGGATGTCGTAACTCCTTCGGAAACACCTGTACCAACACAGGATCCGACAGTGACAGAGTCTCCGGAACCAACGCAGGATCCGACCGCGACAGAGTCACCTGCGCCAACGCAGGACCCGGCAGCAACAGACACTCCTGCACCAACACAGGCTCCGGTGTAAATGCTTTTATAAAGGGGTTTGCATAACGAGTGCGAATCAAGTATAATTGTTTCTGTGTCCGCGCATGCAGGACACGAACCGTAACAGGTGTAAATAATGTGTGCAGAAATGAGGATAAACATGTTAGATATTAAATTTTTAAGAGAAAATCCGGATGTTGTAAAACAGAACATCAAAAATAAGTTTCAGGATGATAAGCTTCCATTGGTAGATGAAGTGATCGCATTGGATGAGCAGGCGCGTAAGACGCAGCAGGAAGCGGACGAGCTCCGTGCATCCCGCAAGAAGATCTCTAAGGAGATCGGTGCTCTGATGGGACAGGGTAAAAAGGAAGAGGCTGAGGCAAAGAAACAGGAAGTCAGCAAGAATGCTGCCCGTTTGGAAGAGCTTGCCGCTAAGGAAAAAGAATTGCAGGCAAAGGTTCGTGAGATCATGCTTGTGATCCCTAACATCATTGACCCAAGCGTACCAATCGGAAAAGACGACAGCGAAAATGTAGAGATCACTCGTTATGGCGAGCCTGTCGTACCGGATTATGAGATCCCATATCATGCACAGATTATGGAAAGTTTTGACGGTTTGGACATTGATGCCGCCGGTAAAGTAGCCGGAAATGGTTTTTATTATCTCATGGGTGACATTGCGCGCCTTCATTCAGCAGTACTCACTTATGCGAGAGACTTTATGATCGATCGTGGATTTACTTACTGCATCCCACCATACATGATCCGCAGTAATGTGGTGACAGGTGTTATGAGCTTTGCAGAGATGGATGCCATGATGTACAAGATCGAAGGGGAAGACCTGTATTTGATCGGAACAAGCGAACACTCCATGATCGGTAAATTTATCGACACGATCACCGAGGAGAAAGAATTGCCAAAGACTTTGACAAGTTATTCTCCATGCTTCCGTAAAGAAAAAGGAGCACATGGTATCGAGGAGCGTGGTGTTTATCGTATTCACCAGTTTGAGAAACAGGAAATGATCGTTGTCTGCAAGCCGGAAGAGAGCCCAGTTTGGTTTGATAAATTGTGGCAGAACACAGTAGATCTGTTCCGTACATTGGATATTCCGGTTCGTACATTGGAGTGCTGCTCCGGTGATCTGGCAGATCTGAAAGTAAAATCTATCGATGTTGAGGCATGGTCACCTCGTCAGCAGAAATATTTCGAGGTAGGAAGCTGCTCTAACCTGGGAGATGCTCAGGCAAGAAGACTGCAGATCCGTATCCGTAAGGAAGATGGAAGCAAATATTTTGCACATACTTTGAATAATACAGTAGTAGCACCACCTCGTATGTTGATCGCCTTTTTGGAAAACAACTTGCAGGAGGATGGCAGTGTATTGATTCCGGAAGCACTTCGTCCATACATGGGTGGCAAGGAAAAGTTAGTGCCAAACAAATAATATCGTGAAATGTTTGAACGGTCAGACGCCATGATATAGGTGTGGATCGCTTGAACAACAAACAATCGATAACGATAAAAAGCCGAGACATTTTTGTCTCGGCTTTTGTAGGCTTTGCTCTTATTATAATAGGCGAAAATGCTCATTGTGTGGAATGACACCACCAAGAATTGCTAAAGCAATTCTTGCAGAGCAAAACGCTGGTTTTGCTCTTATTGGAGTGCCTGCAGCATGTCATCGATATAGTGGGTATATTCATCAAAATGTCCCTCATAAATAGTATGCAGCAGATTATCCGTTGCGCGCATAGCGTGTGCGATCGTTCCAACATTCAAAATGCCCTGCTCCATCGCATCCGCAAATTCATCCATGTCAACGACTTCTACCTGACCGTCCGGATAGATGATCACATCGATGAGAAGATCATTAAAAGTGTAAGTATTCTCCTGCTCATTGTAATGTGTCTCGATGATATCGCAGTACCAGTACACCAGCTGTCCGGCATTGTCAAATACTTTGCTGACTTTCACGCCCTTGTCGATGAAATAAGCAGAAACACCTCTGGAAATATCTCTGCGTGGTTTTAAAACATTCCAACTGGTAATAATAAGACCGGGCTTTATATCCAAAATAATATCGTCTTTCAATTCGATATTTTCATCGGGAATATATCTTCTCCGAAATAAGCGTGGTCGAGCCATAAATGCTCCTTTCCGCCGGAATAAGCCGGCAACAGATTCTTGTCATTTGTCTGCATTTCAATCCGAAATGGGTATTAGAGATATTATAATCTTCCATAATTGTGTTGTAAAGCCTCAAGTTAGAAAATTATTCACCGAAAATAAGAGAAATTTTATAATTACGCTGGTGGACTTTTCGGGCGGAATATTTTATAATAAAATGATGAGAGGTTGACGCTTATGAATGACAGAGAAAAGAAAGTAATACGCAGTTTTATGATGGTTACGCAGATCAGTATCAGCATGCTTGTGCCTATTTTTTTGTGTGCTTGGATCGGAGTGTGGATCAATCGTGTCACAGGTGCGGAAGTCGGTTTTCTGATCATGTTGATCTTAGGCATTGGCGCAGCTTTTCGGAATGTGTATATGTTGACCAAATCGTTTTATGCTGCGGATATGAAGAAGGAGCATGAGCAGTTGGAGTATATGCAAGGCTTGAAAAATTATAGCAAAGAGCATCCGGAGGAATATGAGACAAGCGAGAAGATTACTGAAAGAAATGATGATTAGTGCAGCCGTGTGGACTGTATTGACAGCAGTCGTTCTACTGGTCGTGAGTCGTGGTAATCTCGCGATGGCAGGCGGATGTTTGTTGGGAGGAGCTGCTTGTCAGCTGCTCTTGTGGCATATGTTTCGACATTTGGATATTGCACTGGATCTGGATCCGAAACGGGCATCCAGACATACACAGGTTGCAGCGATGCAGCGGATGGGGATCATGGCAGTGACACTGGCAGTCAGTATGTATTTTTATCAATATGCGCATCCGCTTGGAACAATTTTGACATTATTTGGCGTAAAGATCAGTGCTTTTGTGCATCCTTTTATAGAGAAGCATGGGAAGAAAAGGGCCAAATAACAATGCAGTACAGCAGAAAATGCATGAAACCGCAGGGGTCAGAAGTATACGGAGATGAGAAGTATATAGGAGAAGTGCGGTATATACGAACAGAAATTTGATGAGAATGTTGTAGCGATGTCGACAGGCATGGTTATCACATAGATCTCCAATATGATCTGCAGGGGTCTGTAAATTTACAGCGCGCAGTCAGTTGGAACAAAATTTATAGAAAAGGAAGGTGAGAATGTGGGAAGTGGCGTCTTAAGTATGTCACAGGGTCTCGGGCTTAGCAATGTATTGCTTGCCAAGGGAGATGAGAGTCAGGTGGACTTTTTTATTCATGGCTATACCGACACCAAGTTTACGGTATTTGGCTGGGATATATATTTAACCACCACGCACATTTCGTTGATCATCGTTATCGTGTCGATTCTCATTTTCGCCATTTGCGCGAACCGTGCGATTAAGAAGGCGGATCCTAATGAAGTGCCGGGCCCATTTTTGAATGTGGTCGAGTTGATCGTTGAATCGTTGGACGGAATGGTAGCCAGTTCGATGGGCGACAAGAAAGCACGCAAATTTAGGAACTATGTAGGTGCATTATTCATTTTTATTTTGGTATGTAACCTATCCGGTTTGTTAGGGTTACGTCCGCCAACAGCAGATTACGGTGTGACATTTCCGTTGGCACTCATTACTTGGGTAATGATCCAGTACAACGGATTTAAGTACCAAAAATTTGGCAAGATAAAGGGATTGTTTGAACCAATTTTCTTGTTCTTCCCAATGAATCTGATCAGTGAATTTTCTACACCGATCTCCATGTCATTGCGTTTGTTTGGTAATATCTTATCAGGAACGGTAATGATGGGACTGATCTATGGCTTGCTGCCAAGAGTGTTGACGCTGATCTGGCCTGCTGCATTGCATGTCTATCTGGATGTCTTTGCAGGAGCGATTCAGACATATGTATTCTGTATGTTGACAATGTGTTTTGTCTCTGATGCGATCGGTGAGGATGCCTAAGCACAGAGCACCTGTAGGAGTGGCGGACTGTCATAAGCTACAGAAAAGTATCGAAAAAATATCGTGAAAACGATAACAAAAAAAGCATGAATGAAGGAGGATATTGTTATGAATATCGACAATCAAGGTTTAGTATTAATGGGTTCTGCAATTGGTGCAGGTCTTGCAGTTATCGCAGGTATTGGTCCTGGTGTAGGTCAGGGTATCGCAGCTGGTTACGGTGCATCCGCTGTTGGACGCAATCCCGGTGCAAAGGGTGATGTAATGTCTACCATGCTCCTTGGACAGGCGGTAGCCGAGACAACCGGTTTGTATGGTCTCGTAGTTGCATTGATTCTGTTGTTTGCTAACCCACTTTACTCAAAGATTTCATAATTGCCGGAGAGTAAACTGCATGGTCAGAGTGCTGACCAGTGACGACAAAATGCAAGGACTCTAACGGAAAGGAGGCTTACAAGTGAGTGGAGTAACAAATGTATTGCTGAATGGAAATGCACTTGGAGATTATATTTTCGGATTGGATCCACAGTTGCTGATCGATTCTGCAATTACCATTCTGGCAATGTTTGTATTGGTCTTGTTCCTCACCTACCTGTTGTTCGTACCGGCGCGTCAGCTGCTGGAGAAGCGTCAGGCTGGGATCAGAGAGCAGATGGAAACAGCTGCAAGCGAGAAACAGGATGCCATACAATTTAAGGCAGAATATGATGCAAAATTAAAAAATGTAGATAAGGAAGCAGATGAAATCCTTAGTGAAGCCCGCAAAAAGGCAATGAAAAAAGAGGGCGAGATCGTTGCAGAGGCAAAGGAAGAGGCAAACCGTATTCTTGATCGTGCCAACCATGAGGTTGAGCTTGAGAAAAATAAGGTCAAGGATGATGTGAAGCAGGAAATTATTTCTGTGGCAACGGTTATGGCTGGAAAGATCGTAGCATCTTCTTTGGATGAAGGAAAACAGTCACAGTTGATCGCAGACACTTTGGAAGAGATGGGTGATGAAACATGGCTAAGTTAGTATCAAAAACTTACGGCGAGGCTTTGTTTGAAGTCGCCGTAGAAGATGGCACAGTGGACACCCTTCAGGAAGAAGTGGAAGCGGTTTCTGAATTGCTGACAGCCAATGAGGAATACATCAAGCTTTTGACCCATCCAAAGCTGCCATTAGAGGAGAAAGTATCTCTGGTGGAACAGGCATTTAAGGGAAAAGTATCTGATGATATGACAGGTTTTCTGGTAGCGGTCGTAGAGAAAGGAAGATTTGGAGAGATCCATGCAATCCTGTCCTATTTTATGGACCGTGTCAGAGAATACAAAAAGATTGGCGTGGCTTATGTGACATCTGCAACTACACTGTCTGATGAGGAAAAACAGGCGATCGAGAAACGCTTGTTGGAAACCACATCTTATGTGAAATTCCTGATGGAGTACAGCGTTGACGAATCCTTGATCGGTGGCGTTGTAATCCGTATCGGAGACAGAGTAGTAGACAGCAGCATTAAATCCAAACTGAATAAAATGGCAAAGGATCTGTCACAGATTCAGTTGGCGAACTAGAATAAACAGAAAGAAGGTGCGAGTGTATCATGAATTTGAAACCTGAAGAGATCAGCTCGGTGATCAAAGAGCAGATTAAGAGCTACAGTACCAAATTTGAGGTAGCAGATACCGGTACTGTCATACAGGTTGCCGATGGTATTGCCCGTATTCATGGCCTTGAGAAGGCGATGCAGGGTGAGCTGTTGGAATTTCCGAATGAAATTTACGGCATGGTATTGAACCTGGAGGAGGACAATGTAGGTGCAGTTCTCCTTGGAGACAATAAAAATATTAACGAAGGCGATATTGTTAAGACGACAGGACGCGTGGTAGAGGTGCCTGTAGGAGATGCGATGATTGGTCGTGTTGTAAACGCCCTTGGACAGCCGATCGATGGCAAAGGACCGATCAAAACAGACAAGACTCGTCAGATCGAGCGTGTAGCATCTGGTGTTATTGCCAGAAAATCAGTAGACACACCACTTCAGACAGGTATCAAGGCGATTGACTCTATGGTACCGATCGGAAGAGGTCAGCGTGAGTTGATCATTGGTGACCGTCAGACAGGTAAGACAGCGATCGCGATCGATACGATCATCAATCAGAAGGGACAGGGCGTAAAGTGTATTTATGTTGCTATCGGACAGAAAGCATCAACGATCGCCAGCCTTGTAACTAAATTAGAAGAATATGGTGCTATGGATTATACGACTATCGTAGCCGCTACAGCCAGTGAGCTGGCACCATTGCAGTATATCGCTCCATACTCCGGTTGTGCGATCGGTGAGGAATGGATGGAAAACGGAGAGGATGTATTGGTTATCTATGATGACTTAACCAAACATGCAGCTGCTTACCGTACACTTTCCTTGCTGCTCAAACGTCCACCTGGACGAGAGGCATTCCCTGGAGATGTATTCTACTTACATTCCAGATTGTTGGAGCGTGCAGCGAGATTATCAGACAAGTTAGGTGGAGGTTCTCTGACAGCACTTCCTATTATCGAAACACAGGCTGGTGATGTATCTGCATATATCCCAACGAATGTAATTTCCATCACAGATGGACAGATCTACTTGGAGACTGAGATGTTTAACGCAGGTCTTCGTCCTGCTATCAACGCTGGTTTGTCAGTATCCCGTGTAGGTGGTTCTGCACAGATCAAAGCAATGAAGAAGATTTCCGGTCCAATCCGTATTGAGCTTGCTCAGTACACCGAGTTGGCAGCATTCTCACAGTTTAGTTCGGATCTTGATCCGGAGACAAAGGAGCAGCTTGCACAGGGTGAGCGAATCCGTGAAATGCTGAAACAGGATCAGTACAAGCCTATGCCTGTAGAAAATCAGGTTATGATCATTTATGCGGCAACGAAGAAGTATCTGCTTGATATTGAAGTATCAGAAGTCCTTGATTTCGAGAAAGGATTGTTTGAATTTGTTGATACAAAATATCCGGAGATCCCATCTCGCATCCGCGAGAGCAAAGAGATCGATGAAGAGACAGAAAAACTTCTGGTCAAAGCAATCGAGGAATTCAAAGCAGAGTTTACGAAGTAGTTTCGAGGGGAGGTAATACAACATGGCGTCAATGAGAGATATCAAACGGCGTAAAGAAAGTGTCCAGAGTACCGGACAGATTACCAAAGCGATGAAACTCGTATCCTCTGTAAAATTACAGAAAGCAAAGGTTGGTGCAGAAGTATCCAAACCTTATTTTGAGACGATGTATGAAACGGTTGCGGCGATGATTGCCAAATCCGGAGAAATGTCTCATCCATTTTTACAGAAAAGCAAATCCGATAAGAAGGCGGTCATTTTGATCACTTCCAATCGTGGTCTGGCAGGCGGTTACAACGCCAATGCCGTAAAGCTTTTGACGAAAGATGAGCGTTTTACCAAGGAAAATACCGTAGTCTATGCAGTCGGAACAAAAGGTAGAGATACCGTGATGAGGGAAGGATATGAGGTTGCAGCAGATTATTCTGAAGCGATCAACGAGCCATTGTATGCCGATGCGTCACAGATTGGAAAACAGGTGTTACATCAATTTACACAAGGTGAGATTGGTGAGATCTATCTGATCTATACGATCTTCAAAAATACAATGGTACAGATTCCAACGATGGTGAAACTGCTTCCGATTGATGCAGAAGATCTTGTGTCTGATGCAGAAGATGTGGAAGAAGATCCAATCGATCGCATTACGCTGATGAATTATGAGCCGGAGCCGGAAGAAGCGTTAAACGCCATTATTCCTAAATACATCAATAGTTTGATCTTTGGTGGATTGGTAGAATCTCACGCGAGTGAGAATGGTGCGCGTATGCAGGCGATGGATTCTGCAACGAGCAATGCCGAGGATATGATCAGTGATTTGTCGCTGAAATATAATAGAGCGCGTCAGTCTTCTATTACACAGGAGCTGACAGAGATTATTGCAGGAGCGTCTGCAATATCATAGAAAAAATAACAAAAAGGAGATAGACAAATGGCAGAATTAAATGTTGGTAAGCTGACCTCGATCGTCAGTGCCGTTATCGATATTAAATTCCCAGAAGGTAAGCTGCCGGAGATCAACGAGGCGATCAATGTTCCGTTGAAAGATGGCGGTAAGCTGGTTGTGGAAGTGGCACAGCATTTGGGCGATGATACCGTTCGATGCATTGCGATGGGTCCTACTGACGGTTTGGTGCGTGGTATGGAAGCACATGCGACCGGAGCACCAATCTGTGTACCTGTTGGAGAAAAAACATTAGGTCGTATCTTTAATGTTTTGGGTGAGCCAATCGATGAGAAGCCGGCACCAGAGGGTGTACAGTATGATCCAATTCATAGAAAAGCCCCTACTTTTGAAGAGCAGTCTACAGAGACAGAGATTCTTGAGACAGGAATCAAAGTCGTTGATCTTCTTTGCCCATATCAGAAGGGTGGAAAGATTGGATTGTTTGGTGGAGCCGGTGTAGGTAAGACCGTACTCATTCAGGAGTTGATCACGAATATTGCGCAGGAGCATGGTGGATATTCCGTATTTACCGGTGTAGGAGAGCGTACTCGTGAGGGTAACGACCTGTATTATGAAATGATAGAATCCGGAGTAATCGACAAAACCACGATGGTATTTGGACAGATGAATGAGCCACCTGGATCTCGTATGAGAGTGGCACTGACCGGATTGACGATGGCAGAAAATTTCCGTGATCGTTCCGGAAAGGATGTATTGTTGTTCATCGACAATATCTTCCGTTTTACGCAGGCTGGTTCTGAGGTATCCGCGCTGCTTGGTCGTATGCCAAGTGCGGTAGGTTATCAGCCAACACTGCAGACCGAGATGGGTGCTTTGCAGGAGCGAATCACATCTACGAAGAAGGGATCTATTACATCTGTACAGGCAGTTTATGTGCCGGCGGATGACTTGACAGACCCTGCACCTGCAAATACATTTGCACATTTGGATGCGACAACGGTATTGTCTCGTTCTATATCAGAGCTTGGTATTTATCCGGCAGTAGATCCATTGGAATCTACTTCTCGTATCTTGGATCCACATATTGTAGGTGAAGAGCATTATAAAGTTGCGCGTGGTGTGCAGGAAATTTTGCAGAAGTACAAAGAGTTGCAGGATATCATTGCAATCCTTGGTATGGACGAGCTTTCCGAGGAAGACAAGATCGTTGTAAACAGAGCGCGTAAAGTGCAGAGATTCTTGTCACAGCCATTCCATGTAGCAGAGCAGTTTACCGGTCTGCCGGGACAGTATGTACCGGTTAGCGAGACGATTCGTGGTTTCCAGGAGATCCTGGATGGTAAACACGATGACATTCCGGAAAATTATTTCCTTAACGCCGGTAACATCGATGAGGTTGTAGCCAGAATGGCTAACTCCAAATAGGAAAGGAGAATTTGATGGCTGACAAGAAATTCAGATTGCAGATCATCTCTCCGACCCGTGTGTTCTTCGATGAAGAAGTGGACATGGCAGAAATGAAAACCACAGAAGGTGAGATCGGTGTGTTGGCAGGTCATATTCCTTTGACTGCGATCTTAGAGCCGGGCGTCTTGAAGATCCATCAGGATGACGCTGTGAAAGAAGCGGCATTGTTGGATGGATTTGTGGAGATTCGGACCAACAAAGTAACAGTGCTTGCAGAAGCCTGTGAATGGCCTGAAGAAATTGATGTCCATCGTGCGGAAGAAGCAAAACTTCGTGCAGAGCGCCGCTTGAAAAGCGGAGAGAAACAGGTGGATATGGTTCGTGCAGAGCTTGCACTTAAGAAGGCTCTCACCAGACTGAATCTGGCTGGTAAATAATAAGTAGAAATACAAAGGGCAGCAGTTCCTATTATGGGGACTGCTGTTTTTTTGCTCTTATATTTAGAATTTACTCATATTTTACTTTACGCTGATAGTGGATTTTACATCCTCTTCCTATAATACAAAACTATGATGACCAAGCAGTAATGGTGAAAGAAAGGAATGAGGTTATGTTAAAATTGGAGCATATCAGCAAATCGTTTGGCAGCACAACAGTGTTAAATGACATTTCGCTGGAAATACAGGAAGGTGAGATCGTATCGATCCTTGGACCATCCGGTTGCGGAAAGACAACACTGCTGAATTTGATCTTGGGAATTGCGAGTGCAGATGCCGGACAGATTTTTTACAATGGAAAAGATATTACAAAAGTTTCTATGGAAAAGAGAAAATTCAATATCGTATTTCAGGATTATGCTTTATTTCCAAATTTAAATGTATATCAGAATATCGTGTATGGATTGCGCAATAATCCGGACATTTCGACACAGGAAGAGGTAGATGCCATGATCGATCTGTTGGAGCTTCGCCCTCATTTGGATAAAAAGATCGACCAGTTATCCGGTGGACAGAAACAGCGTGTAGCTTTGGCAAGAACGATGGTGATGAAACCACAGATCTTGTTGTTAGATGAGCCGTTGTCAGCGTTGGATGGCGTCATCAAGGAATCCATCAAGGAGAAGATCAAGACGATCTCCAGACAGTTTCATTTGACTACGATCATCGTAACACATGATCCGGAAGAGGCACTGACCTTGTCAGATCGTGTGCTGATCATCGAGTCCGGTAAGATTTCGCAGTATGATACTCCGACAAGAATCGTAAATCAGCCAACGAATGACTTCGTTCGTAAA